>CAXMUI010000214.1:0-5697 GCA_964196475.1 uncultured Acidimicrobiia bacterium | reverse complement strand
AGTACTGGCCGACTTGTAGCAAACTGGCAACCGCATGAAAGTTGTGAATACTCCCGCTCGTATCGTCACCACCGAACGGTGGTTTATTTATCGCGGTCTACCTCATGCCATTTCGGGCTACTCGGCTACCGATGATGTGCTCACCCGCATGGCGCCGTTTTTGGGTTTGGTGTTCCTTCTTGAACTCTTCACCACCTTTGGTGACCGTTTTTCTGGGTGGGCCCAAGCGGGGGTCTTTTTTGCGGGTATTGCCATTGTGATTGGGGCGGTCGGGTTCGCCAATCGTGTCCGCAGGCGCCCTTTTTTCGCCTTGCCTGATGACGTTGAGACCATGGAAATCCTCATCTTCTTAGTTGTTCCTGCCATGCTTCTGCGACTGTTTGGCGACGGCGGTTGGTGGGCTGTCCTTGGACTGGTTGTCACTAATCTCGTGATTTTGGCCTTCGGGTTTTTCGTCACGAGTTTCGGTTTGGTACCGATGTTTCGGTGGGGGCTTGGCCATGTTCGAAGCCAGTTGCGTCAACTAGCTCAACTGCTAGCTCGAGGCTTGCCGTTATTACTCCTCTTCTCAACTTTTCTGTTCTTGAACGCCGAGATGTGGCAAGTGGCGCACGATTTCACACCGATCTACTACTGCATCGTTATCGGGCTGATGCTCTTTGCCGCGATTGGGTTCTTAGCTTTGCGGATGCCACGTGAGCGTGATGCGTTAACCCAGTTCGGAACCTGGCGAGAGATTTGTCATCTCGCCGAATTTTCCGATGCGCCTTACGGCGCTGATCAAGATCCTGGGTTGTCGGACCCACCCAAAATCGAGCCACTTGAACGCCCAGATCGCCTCAATGTGGTTTTGATGTTGATGGCCAGCCAACTCGTGCAAATGGTCTTGGTGGCGCTGGCCATGGGCATGTTCTACATCGTGTTTGGGTTGTTCGCGGTCCGTGGTGACACCTTGTTGCAGTGGACCACCATTACCGCCGAGACCTTTGATCCAATATTCACGCTGGACATTTTTGGTTCGCAGGTGGTGATGACGTGGGAACTTCTTGCCGTGGCTGGATTTGTGGCGGCGTTTTCGGCATTGCAGTTTGCCGTGTCGGCCTTGACCGATCAGACTTATCGCGAAGAGTTCTTCACCGGTGTCGAAGGTGAGATTCGTGAAGTGTTGGCTGTGCGAGCGTTGTACCTCGAAGAAATCGCCAACCTGAACGAACTTCTCTGAACCTTTTGAGGCTTAGGTTTCGCTTGACTCAGGTATGGGCTTGTCCCGAAGGGACAAGAATGCGGCGGCGCTCGCAAGGGTTGCGGTAGCCGCGGCTAGGGCGAAGACGAACACGAAACGGTCAACGCTGGTGCTGTCTCCGATGATGGTGGTGAGCGTCGAGATACCGATGGCCGCTCCCAACATGACCACCATCTGGAACGAACCCGAGGCGACCCCCAGATCCTCATCAGACACGGTGTCAGCGATCGAGGTGACGATGACGGGGCGCCCAAATCCCATACCAAAGCCCGTGGCGGACATGGCAACGGCGACGAGAACAATCATGTCGACCTTGCCACCCAAACCCGTGACAAGGAGCGAGACCGCGACGATCATCATGCTGCCGCCGACGACAACTGCCGGGCGGTAACGAGTGGCGGTACGTCCGGAGATCGCCGATCCAGTGGCAAAGGCAATGGGTCGCCCAATCATCAACAGGGCAATCTTGGCGGTGCTGTAACCGAAAATCCGTTCGAGGAGAAATGGCGCGACAATGAAGCCGCCCATGTAGGCCGCTTGGTGCAGTGTTTGTGATGCGAAGAGCAGTAGCACTCGAGGTTGCCGCACGATTTCGAGGGGGATGAGCGGCGATTTGACTCGGTTCTCGATCTGACCGAAGAGGTAGAGAAAGATTGGTCCAAGGACGAGGCCACCAACAATGGTGGGTGAGGTCCAACCCCACTGGGGTCCTCGGTTCGTGGCAATCAGTAGGGCAGCGACACCAAGGCCTAAGGTGACCGCGCCAAGCACATCAAAATGGCGTTGTTGACGTCCGGAAGTCACCGGGAGAACCCGGCTAGCGGCTGCGGCAGCAGCAAGGGTGATGATGCCTTGGATGACAAAGATCCATTGCCAACCAACAGCGTCCACGAGCGCTCCGCCCACTACTACTCCCAAAGCAGGGGAAGCCGCGACAACGGTTCCCCACCAGCCCATAGCGCGGTTGCGTTGAGGGCCGGGAAACACCTTCATCAAGATGGCGAGCGCGGCGGGCCCGGTTGGGGCTGCCATGACTTGGGACAAGGTGCGCAAGACAATGAGCCAGCCGATATTGGGTGCTAATGCGGTAGCGAAGTGCAAGAGACCGGCTCCAGCGAAGCCAATGAGGTACAGGCGACGATGCCCGTAAATGTCGCCGAGTTTGCCTGCCATGGGTGTGAGGACAGCCACAACCAGGAGCGGGGCGGTTATTACCCAAGCAGCAGTGGTGTCCGAAGTGTTGAGGTCCTCGGCGACGACAGGGAGCGAAGCGCTCAGCACGGTGACCGGGAAACTTGTAGCTGCTACTCCTAATAACGTCACGATAAGGATCGTGTTTCGCGACGGCGAATACGTTTTTCGGGAGCCCATGAACCTTTGACCTTACTGAACTCTTGGCACGACTACTGCCAGTTACTTTTGCCGACGGAAGATCCCATATTTCCCCCACTTTTTCTCGTTCTCGGAGTATGGGCAGTGCGTACCGCACTGCCCATACTCCGAGAACGAGAACGAGAACGAGAACGATAAGGGTGATGGTCGGTGACGGTGGGTTGAATCGAACTGATGATTTGATGGTGTGGCGTAATTCACGGGCCCCTTGGTCCGAACTCGAACGTTGCCTTTCTGACTAGGCGATGAACCTCTTCCCCATTCGCCACGTCACGCACCTTCCCGGCGGCCGCCAGAGCTTGGGTTTCGGTTGTAGTGCTCTGCGCCATGGCCGCAGTGGCCAGAGCTGCAGGTATTGCCTTGTTCGACCGCCGCTAAATCGACACCGCGTAGTTTTTGGTAAACACTCAGCCGTCGTAGAAACCGGGCTCGTGAAGCCCAACCACCGTGCGCTCCCGTCTTGTAGATGCTCGGGCTAGTGCTTCGTCGCTCAGGTGGTTGACGTTCGCCGTCGGAAGGATGCGCTGGGCGATGTCGCGCCTCCCATACTGCACCTGCAAGAAGAAACGGCCCTGGTCTTCGGCGCTCGTCGGCATGCGCCGGTGCCACACGTCTGAGACGAAGAAGACAACGTCGCCGGTCACGCCGAGCGGCGCTTCTGGCCTGGCGCCCTCGTACGAAATCATGCCGTCGGCGTCGGGTGATGGTGGAAGCCGCCCGGACGTGTGACTTCGGGGTACGAATCCCGTCGGGCCAGATTCGAGTCCGCAGTCCTGCAACAGAATGTGGCAGCCGACCATGAACACCGGGTACGGGATTCGCTCATCCCAGGGCACATCAGCAGATCTAGGAACATGCGGCCCCGCGTCGACGTGCCATGGGTTCCCGACGTCGAAGGGCGCCTTCTCGCGCGATAGCTGGTTGCGCCACGCAGTATTGGAGATGACGTGGCAGTCCTCGCCGAGGAGCGGTTCGATCACCTCGAGTATTCGAGGATGAGCAACGGCGGCTTGAGCAGCAGCGCTTCGATTGAGCGCGGCATACCGGAAATCGGCATAATCTGCTTCCGACTTGCCCAGAAGGCGGACATCTGGATGTGTTGTGTCGAACAGGTGCGTCAGCTCCGTTTGCAATTCTGCTACTTCGTCGTCACTGAAGACACCCTCGAGCATTGCGTAGCCCAGGGTCTCCAGCGAGCGGGCAGCGGAAGGAACTGGAGCGTCGGATATCTCGAGATTTCCGCCCCGGGTCAGGTACGTCCTATGAATCACCACCACAGATTATCAGAGACCTACCCTTCCAAAATATCTCCGACCCGGCCGACAGGGAGCGAAGCGCTCAGCACGTGACCGGGAAACTTGTAGTGGCTACGCTCGACTTCCCCCTCACTTTTCCCCACTTTTTGTCGTTCTCGGAGTATGAGCAGTGCGGAACGCACTGCTCATACTCCGAGAACGACAAGGGTGACGGTGGGGTGAACGTTATTTGTGCTGAATCGAACATGTGTTCTGTAGGGTGATTTGATGGGGTGGCGTAATCCACCGGTCCCTTGGTCCGAACTCGAACGTCGACTTTCCGACAAACGCGCCCATCGCGAGCCAAAGTTCCCTGGCGACGGCGGTGATAGCCCTGCCTGGGCCCGAACGCGCGAGGCCTATGTGGCCCCCGAGGTAGAACAGGGCCAATCCACGACTCGCTATGCCGAACTGCACTGTCATACCAACTTCAGTTTCTTGGACGGAGCGTCTCATCCTGAAGAGCTAGTAGAAGAAGCGGTCCGTCTTGGACTCGAAGCCTTGGCTGTTACTGATCACAATGGGTTCTATGGGGTAGTTCGGTTTGCCGAAGCGGCCCGTGAACACGACCTAAAAACGGTCTTCGGCGCGACAGTTACTTTCCACCCGGGTGATCTCACCGCCGCTAGCGATGATCCAGTGGGTGCAGAAGATCCGCTTGGAGTGCGACGTCGGAGTGAAGCATCGACCATGGCTCTGCCGGCAAAACTTTGGCTCGGGCAACAAGCCTTTCGTACCGATGTTTTGCCGCAGTGTGTGATCTTGGCTCGCGACCCAGAGGGGTATGCACAACTGGGGACAGCAATCAGCGAAGCGCAACTGGCGGGTTCAAAAGGCAAACCCAAGATGTTGTTCACCGATCTGCAGGCGTTTGGTCAAGGGTCAGCGAAGGGGCACTGGTTGGTACTGACCGGCGATGAACAAGGGTGGTTGCCATCGACTTGGGCCATGCAAGGCGAAGCAGCCGCTGCTCGGGTACTTGAGCAACTGGTCGAAGCGTTTGGTCGCGACAACGTGGTGGTCGAGTTGTGGGATCATGGGCATCCTCTCGATTCCACACGAAACGATGCGCTGTATGCGATGGCCCAAAAGGTCGGGGTACAAGCGGTGGCTACTAACGCGGTGCGCTATCACGCTCCACTACGTCGCCGGTTAGCGACGGCGATGGCTGTCGTGCGTGAACGGCGGTCACTTAACGAGGGGGAGGGATGGTTGCCGGCTGGGGGCATGGCCCATTTGCGATCAGGCGACGAGCAAGCATGCTGGTTTTCTCGTTATCCCGGGGTGGTCGAACGGGCCGCCGAGTTGGCACTGGATTGTGCTTTTGACTTGCGATTGGTGGCGCCGAATTTGCCACCGTTTCCTTGTCCCGAGGGGCATGACGAGATGTCATGGCTACGAGAAATTACCGAGCAAGGGGCGTTGAACCGTTACGGACCCAGGAGTAACGAAAAAGTGCCCGGGGCCTACAAACAGATCGATCACGAACTGCTGATGATCGACCAGTTGGGGTTTCCTGGTTACTTCTTGATTGTCTGGGACATCGTTGCTTTCTGTCGCGAGGCCAACATTTTGTGCCAGGGGCGTGGCTCAGCAGCGAACTCGGCGGTTTGTTATGCCATTGGTGTTACCAATGCCGATGCTGTGGGATTGGGGTTGTTGTTCGAACGGTTTCTCTCTCCCGAGCGGGATGGTCCACCCGATATTGATCTCGATATCGAGAGTGGGCGTCGCGAAGAAGCCATCCAATATGTCTACAACAAACAC
>CAXMUI010000213.1:0-3952 GCA_964196475.1 uncultured Acidimicrobiia bacterium | reverse complement strand
ACACCGTCATATTCTCGAACGCGTCGGGGCCCACCATGTTGTACAGCCCGAAAAACAGATGGGCGAACGTGTGGCGCGTGTTGTAGCCAACCGTGTGGTCGACTATTTCGAGCTTGACGAAGGATTCGTGCTGGCCGAGGTCGAAGCACCCGATTGCCTGGTCGACCGCTCACTTTCCGACAGCGAAATTCGCGCCAAATTTGGTGTCACCGTCGTGGCTATCAAACCCGTCGATGGCACGTTCACCTACGCCACGGCCGACACCGTTCCCAGTGAGGGTGATCTCCTCGTCGCTGCCGGAGCCATCAAGGACATCGAGCGCTTCTCTAAGCTTCGCTAACCTCGTGAGCTCCGATCAGCTACCCAGTGCCGTTAGCGCCAAGGAAATTGACGAGTACGTCAAGTCAGAAATGGGCGCCAGTGCGACAACCGAGCGGGTGCATCAAGGGTTTGCTCGATGCGTGACACCCTATGAGTTGTGCGGGTTGCGGCCGGGCGGCTACATCAGTGGCCCCACCATCATGCAACTCGCTGACCTCGCCGCTTGGGTCGCAGTATTTACTCATGCCGGCATCGTCCCCATGGCAGTTACGTGGGACTTGCATGTCACGTTCCTGCGCCCGGCAATTGGCGGCGACCTCATTGCCGAAGCCACCGTCAACAAATATGGGCGCATGACCCAAATGACGGTGATGATCTACGTAAGCACCGACGAAAGCAAACCGGTCGCGACGGCCAGTGTCACATACGCAGTGCCGCGTCCTTAGACCGCGAACTCCGAGCCCAGATAGGCGGCGATGACCGCCGGGTCTTCCTGGACCTCTTTCGGTTGGCCGATAGCAATCTGCTGGCCGAAGTCGAGCACCATGACTCGGTCAGCAATGTCCATGACCAGACCCATGTCGTGTTCAACGAGGATCATGGCAATACCTAACTCGCGCTGAATGTCGAGAATGAACCGGGCCATGTCTTCGGTTTCTTCGAGGTTCATGCCTGCAACGGGTTCGTCGAGCAGGAGCAGTTCGGGTTCCATGGCGAGCGCGCGACCCAGTTCGACTCGCTTTTGATAACCATAAGGTAACAAAGCAACGGGATGCTTGCGCCATTGTTCGATTTCGAGGAAATCGATGATGTCTTCGACTTTGCGGCGATTGGCGATTTCTTCCTTCTTCGCTCCCCCGAACCACATGGCGCCGGCGAGCCAGGACTTTTCCATACGTATATGGCGGCCGGTGAGCAGATTGTCGATGACGTTCATCTGCGGGAAAAGCTCGATGTTCTGGAAGGTACGAGCAATACCAAGACGAGCGACATGGTCGGGGCGCTGGCCCATGATGGACTCGCCCTTCCAACGTATGTCGCCTTCTTGTGGGCGGTAGACCTGACTAATGGTGTTGAAGATCGACGTCTTGCCGGCGCCGTTAGGCCCGATGATGGCAAATAGTTCGCCCGGGTTCACCTTGAACGACGCGCCGTTAATGGCGGTTACACCACCGAAGCGCAAGGTGATGTCTTCGATCTCTAACAGCGGCTGACCCGGTGAGGATGTATCGGTCATGACAGCCACCTTTTGCGTCGTTTGTAGTGTTTAACATCGCGGAATGACTTCTTGGCGCCGTCGCCATCGCTGTGCAGGCCCAGGTAGAACTCTTTGACGTCGTCATCGGCTAGAAGTTTGTCCGGCGTGCCGTCCATCACGACCTTGCCGTTCTCCATGATGTAACCGTAGTCGGCGATAGAGAGCGCCATCATGGCGTTTTGTTCGATGAGCAGCACGCTCGTGCCGCTCTTATTGATATCGACGATGATGTCGCGAATTTGCTGAACCAACATGGGAGCGAGGCCGAGCGACGGTTCATCGAGAATGAGAAGTTTGGGATCGGCCATCATCGCACGACCAATAGCCAGCATCTGCTGTTCGCCGCCGGACATGTAGCCAGCGACCTGGGTGCGTCGTTCTTGCAAACGGGGGAAGAGCTCCATGACCCGGTCATAAGACGCTTTGGTTTTGGCCTTGTCTTTAACGGTGACACCACCGCAGATGAGATTTTCGTGCACGGTCATTTCGGCGAACACTCGTCGCCCTTCCATGACCTGCGTGATGCCAGCATGCACAATACCGGCCGGTTTCGTACCCGATAGGTCGACACCGTCGAACGTGATCGAGCCCTTGGTGATGTCGCCCTTGTGCACATCGAGCAATCCACTGATGGCGCGAAGCGTGGTTGTTTTCCCCGCGCCGTTAGCGCCAAGCAGTGCCACAATTTGGCCATCAGGAACTTCGATAGATAGGCCGCGCAAGACGAGGATTACCTCGTTGTAGACGACTTCTAGGTTGGCAACTTCGAGCACAAATCCCCTTGGGATAATCGAGGGTTTACGGGAGCAGAACCCGAGGGTGAGGCGGCCGAAGCTACCTCACCCTCAGTTCAACTGATTACTTAGTTACTTACTTAACTACTTACTCAGGAAGGTTTGAAGCATGGCTCATAGACCCAAGCTTCGGCCGTCGGTGAGGAGTACGGTCCTTCAATTGTCGAGAAGCCGTTGCTGGCTCCTTCGGTGGTGATGGTGGCACCAGGTGTGTAGTCGGCCAAAGTGATGTCGTACAGGTAGCTTTCGCGAACGACGTTGTCGTTCGGTTCGCCTGACCAGCTCTGGTTGGGAGCGAGGCCCTGTAGATCGGCTTCGATATCGTTCATGGCGGCAGTGATGCCGGCACGAGTGATGTCGCCGCTGTGGATAGCGTGCTCGATTGCCTGTGAGGCAATAAGAGCTTCAATCCAACTGATGATGTAGACATCATCGAACGGTGCATCCGGACGAAGTGCTTCCATCGTTGCCACCATGTGCTGCATACCTGGCTCGTCGTTGGTGCCGTAAAGGGCGGTGTACGTCGAGTGGGTGTACGAGGTGTCATAAATCGGACCAACTGGGGATCCGAGCAACGCCGGGTTGTAGCTTGGCGAGTTGCCACTCCACTGACCGGTGTAACCAGCCACGGCGGCGCCACCAATGATTTCGGCAGCAATCGTTGGTCCCACAGCGATCCAGGTGAAGTCAGCGCCCGAACTGGCAATGCCAGTGATTACCGGAGTCTGATCAGCACCAGGGATAACGGCTGCTTGGCCGTCGTATACAATTTCGAGCCCGAGAGCTTCAGCAGCGGCCTTGGCACCGAGGGCACCGTCTTCGCCGTAATCGCCAGGGTAAGTGGCAATAGCGATCTTATTGCCGTAGGTCTCAGAGAGATACGTAACCGCATTGATTGCTTCAATGCAGTAGTTGGTCTGTACCTCGAATACGTTGGCACCAATTTCAGGGTCGCCCCAACCTGAGTACCAGGAAAGCGGGATTATGGCCATTTCCTTGTCGACGGCATCTTCAGCGATCGCCGCGGTATGCGGCGAGCCGGTGGAGTTGGTCAACATGACAACAGACTCGTCTCCGTCGCCGGAGAAGACATCCCAGTTTTCGAGATGCGTTGGAACGTCGTAGGCGTTATCGATAACAACAGGTTCGATGGTCCAGCCTTCGATACCTCCATTGGCATTGAGGTCTTCCCAGAAGGCCAATTGGCCATCAACAATCTTGGTGGTGAGTGCCGCAAAAATTCCGGTGAGGTCGGCATTAAGGCCAACTCGGATGATCATGTTCTCGGCATCGACACCGATACCAGTGACGATTTCCATCATCTCATCTTCCATCGGTTCTTCAGCAGGTTCTTCTGCTGGTTCTTCCGCTGGTTCTTCCGCTGGTTCTTCCGCAGGTTCTTCCGCGGGTTCTTCAGCAGGTTCTTCAGCGGGAGCTGGTTCTTCAGCGGGTGCCGCAGAGTCATCGCTATCGTCGCTACCGCATGCAGCAGCCAACATAGCAAACGCTAACAACATGGCTGTAAGCCATCGAAGTCGTCTCATTTGTAATTCCTCCAGGTATAACCGGTTGATTTCTG
>CAXMUI010000212.1:0-15305 GCA_964196475.1 uncultured Acidimicrobiia bacterium | reverse complement strand
TCAGAACACTCACGTCACCAGCAAATTAACAAGAAGGTCACAAGATGGAACGAGACAAAGCACTCGAAATGGCACTTGGTCAGATCGAAAAGCAGTTCGGTACTGGCTCAGTCATGAAAATGGGCGAGAAAGGCTCGATGGCCATCGAGACCATCCCCACTGGCGCCCTGGCGCTCGATATTGCGCTGGGGGTCGGCGGACTCCCTCGTGGTCGTGTTACCGAGATCTTTGGTCCGGAGGCATCAGGTAAGACCACTCTTGCTATCCATGTGGTGGCCGAGGCACAGCGCAACGGCGGCATCTGTGCCTACATCGATGCCGAGCATGCAATGGATCCCGTCTATGCCCGTGCCATCGGTGTCGATGTCGATGAGTTGTTAATTTCTCAACCCGATACGGGAGAACAGGCCCTCGAAATTACCGACATGCTTATTCGTTCCGGCGCCATCGATGTGATTGTTATCGACTCGGTCGCTGCCCTTACTCCTAAGGCCGAGATCGAAGGCGACATGGGCGACCACCATGTTGGTGCTCAGGCTCGGTTGATGTCGCAGGCTCTGCGCAAGCTCACCGCCAACCTCAATCGATCGAACACCATCTGCATCTTCATTAATCAGCTTCGCGAGAAGATTGGCGTGATGTTTGGTAGCCCCGAAACCACTCCTGGTGGTCGTGCGCTCAAATTCTATTCGTCGGTACGTCTCGACATTCGTCGGATCGAAGCCATCAAGCAAGGCGTCGAAATTGTGGGCAACCGCACTCGTGTCAAAGTGGTCAAGAACAAGGTTGCGCCGCCGTTTCGTCAGGCCGAGTTCGACATCATGTACGGCAAGGGCATTAGTCGTGAAGGTTCAATTCTCGACATCAGTGTCGAGTTGGGCATGATCAAGAAGGCGGGTGCCTGGTTTACCTACGATGGCGAACAACTCGGCCAGGGGCGAGAGAAGGCTAAGGCCTTCTTGCAAGAACATCCTGAGATCATGGTCGAGTTATCGGACAAAATTTGGATCGAAATCAATCCTCCCGAGGAACTCGAGGAAGAAAAGGCCGAGTTTTCCGAGGCCGACGACGAGCCGATTTCACTCGAGTAGTCGTTCCATCGAGCGCAATGGATTGGAAACTGGCAGTAACGCCGGTTGACGAGCCGTAGCCTAAAGCTATGAGTCGTACATACGTGATCCGCACTTTTGGGTGTCAGATGAACGAACACGATTCCGAACGTATTGCTGGGCTGCTTGAGGCGGACGGAATGCAACGGGGCGACGAAGTCGGCGAGGCCGACGTAGTCGTACTGAACACGTGCTGCATTCGCGAGAATGCCGACAACAAGTTGTACGCCGCCCTAGGCGACCTCAAGCGGGCCAAGCAAGAGAACCCGCAAATGCAAATAGCGGTTGCCGGCTGCTTGGCGCAGAAGGATCGCGACCTGATTCAGGATCGTGCTGGGCATGTTGACGTGGTTTTTGGAACACACAATGTTGGACGCGCCGCCGAGCTTTTGTCCGAGGCGCGGGCCAGCGGCCCCATTATGGAGATTCTTGAAGAGACGGTGGCCGACGATCTCGCCGCCTTTCCCTCCGCACTGCCAGCTCGTCGCGAGGCCGATTATGCGGCCTGGGTCACCATCCAGATTGGTTGTGACAACCAGTGCGCGTTCTGCATCGTTCCGCAGGTCAGGGGCGTCGAAATGAGTCGCCCGTTTGGCGACCTTGTGGCCGAAGCTGAACGGCTGGTGGCCGACGGCGTCATCGAGATCACATTGCTTGGCCAAAATGTCAACTCATACGGTCGCGATCTGGCGCTCAAATTGCGGGGAGGCGAGCCAGACTCACTCGACGCTCACATCGCGGGCGCACGGTGGGCCGAGTCAGACCGTCGAGCCCGACCATTGTTTGCCGATCTGCTGCGAGCCGTGGGCGCAGTCGAAGGTATTCGCAGGGTCCGCTACGTCAGTCCGCACCCCAAAGACCTCCGGCCCGAAACAATTCAAGCTATGGCCGAAGTCGACACCGTCGTCGAGCACCTGCACCTACCGGTGCAGTCCGGGAGCGATCGAATTCTTGCGGCGATGCACCGCGGCTATACCGCCGAGCGTTATCTAGAACGACTTACGGCCGCTCGTGCTGGCATCCATGACTTGTCGGTGACGACCGACGTGATTGTCGGGTTTCCCGGCGAGACCGAGGATGACTTCGAGCAGACCTTAGAAGTCGCGGCCGAAGCCCAGTACGACAGCGTCTTTGCGTACATTTTCTCGCCTCGTCCCAACACCGAGGCGGCTGATCTCACCGCCGATTTTGTCGATCATTCGGTGGCCGTCGACCGGTTTGAGCGCCTTCGCCTGGTGACTCAGCGTTCAGCCCTTCGTGGGAACCATTCACGCGTGGGGCGCCTCGAAGAGGTCGTTGTTGAAGGCCCGTCAAAGCGGGACGAAATGGTGCTCTCGGGTCGGACCCGTCAGAACCGCATGATCCACTTTCCGAGTAGTGAGCAATTGCGGGTGGGAACGATTGCCAATGTGCGATGCACCGAAGGTCGCAGTCACTATCTCATGGGCGAACTCGAAGCGATAGTCGCCAAGCCCACGCACCGAACTCGCATTCCGGTGGTAGCGGGCTGAGCGACCAGACCCCCCTTACGTTCGCCATCTGTGGCCCCACGGCCAGTGGCAAGTCGTCACTTGCTATGGCATTGGCTAGAGCCTGCCCCGAGATCGAGTTGGTCTCTGCCGATTCGATGCAGGTGTACCGGGGCATGGACATCGGCACGGCAAAGCCAAAAGCCAGCGAACAAGCCGAGGTTCGGCATCATCTCATTGACGTCACCGACCCGGACGACGATTACCACCTCGGACGCTTCCAGGTCGATGCCGCTGAGGCCTTCGCCGATATTCGTTCCCGAGGAAAGGTGCCGGTGTTAGTTGGTGGAACCGGTCTCTACTTGCGAGCAGTTACTGATTCCCTGGACCTTCCGGGTCGTTATCCCGATGTGGTCGCTGAGCTCGATGCCAATCCCAATACTTATGAACTTTTTTCCCAACTTCAGGAAGTCGACCCATTGGCCGCATCTCGTATGGAGGCCACAAACCGTCGCCGAGTGATGCGTGCTTTGGAAGTGACGTTAGGCAGTGGTCAGCCATTCTCGGCGTTTGGCCCCGGGATGACCGAATACGGCGACGTGCCGTTTCGGATGGTGATCGTCGACTTGCCACGTGAGCAGTTGTATGACCGGATCAGTCGGCGCTATCACCAGCAGATGGACGATGGGTTCCTGGCCGAGTGTTCGCTGCTACTCGCTTCGGAACGCGGACTTTCTCGCACGGCGCGCCAAGCGCTCGGATACAAGGAATTGTTCGAGCACCTTGAGGGCGATATGACGCTTGACGATTCACTCGAGTTGGCAATACAACGTACGAAACGATTTGCGCGACGTCAACAACGGTGGTTTCGTCGAGATCCGCGCCTCATCTGGCGTTCCGCCGAGCACAATCCAATGGACCTGCTACCCGATCTCCTGAAAGACTTCGAACCATGCGCCTAAGCAAGCACCACGGCCTCGGGAACGACTTTCTCATTACCTTCGATACGATCGTGCCCCATGACGCTCCCTCCCGGGCGGTCGACCTCTGCGATCGTTTCACCGGGATAGGTGCTGATGGACTTATTTGGCTGACGCCCAACGACAGCGCAGCCGACATCACCATGACCTTGCTCAACGCCGACGGCAGCCTGGCAGAAATTAGCGGTAATGGGTTGCGTTGTGTGGCCCAGGCTCTGGTCCAGCGCGATGGGCAAGAGACGGGCAGTTACGTCATCTCCACGGGGGCCGGACTCCGCAAGGTTGTGGTCGAGGCAACCGATGACCGTTCTGTTGCCCAAGTTACCGCTGACATGGGTCGGGTAATTGATGAGTCGTTCCCCGAGGCCGAAGCGCAGTTGCGTTCCCTAATAGCTTGTTCTCACGTGGGCTCGGCGTCGATTGGCAATCCTCATGTGGTCGCCTCGGTGGCATCACCGTGGACCGTTGATCTGACTGTCATCGGCTCGCCCGTCGAGCAAGCGGTCGACGGTGGCGCAAACGTCGAGTTCATTGCGACCCGTGGAGACGGCACGACGTTCCACCAGAGTGCGATCGACCTCACCGTCTGGGAGCGTGGTGCGGGAATTACCCAGGCCTGCGGCTCAGGTGCGTGCGTGGCGGCCACATTGGCGCACAAATGGGGCATGGTGGCAGAACCCGTTGTCGACGTCCATATGCCGGGCGGTATGGCCACGGTCATTGTCGGCGAGAACACCCGACTTATTGGTCCAGCCACCCATATTGCCGATATCGAGGTTGAGCGTGGGTAAAGGTAAGGCGAAAAATCACGAGATCGAAAGCCATCGCGGTGCGTTCGGTGACTACGGCGGCGAGCAGTCCGGTTTCATCGAGCGGACGTTCCGAGAGAGAATTGTTTTGGTGGGTGTGACCTTCCCCGATGGAAGCGACGACGTCACCGACGAACATCTTGACGAACTAGGTCGTCTCGTCGATACCGCTGGTGCCGACGAGGTTGCCCGTGTCACCCAGCGTCGAGATCGGCCCGACCCAGCCACCTATGTCGGCAAGGGCAAGGTGGAAGAAATTCACGATCTAGCCGAAGCACTTGATGCCGACACTGTGGTCTTTGATGACGAAATCTCGCCGGCTCAGCAGGCCAACCTCGAGAAAATTCTTGGACGTACGGCGATCGACCGCTCCGCGGTGATCTTGGACATATTCGCCCAGAACGCGCATAGCACCGAAGGTAAAGCGCAGGTGGAACTAGCGTTATTGCAGTACCGACTTCCGCGATTACGTGGCTCTGGAAAGCGACTGAGCCAGCAGGCCGGTGGTATTGGTACCCGTGGCCCCGGTGAGACGCAGCTCGAAACCGACCGCCGTCGCGTGGTTCGCCGCATGCACAAACTGAAGGCCGATCTACAAGAAGTGGCCGGCCACCGCGCCACGCAGGCCAAGTCGCGGCACCGTTCGGTCAACCAGTCTGTTGCGTTTGTTGGGTACACGAACGCGGGAAAGTCCACGACGCTGAACAGCCTTACCGATGCGGGTGTTCTGGTCCAAGATCGGCTATTTGCCACCTTGGATGCAACTACCCGTCGCCTAGAGTTGCCGGGCGGCGAGAGGGTTTTCGCCTCCGACACGGTCGGGTTTATTCGCAAGTTGCCCCATCAATTGGTTGAAGCATTCAAGTCAACGCTCGACGTCGTGATTGATGCCGATTTGCTCGTGCACATTATCGACGCGAGCGCAGCGGACACCGACGAGCAAATCCATGCGGTTCGCTCGGTGCTCAAAGAAATCGGCGCTGGCGAAATTCCCGAGTTGATGGTGTTCAACAAGTCCGATATCTCGGACGAACTCCCGCGCCTGCGTCGCCATCATCCGGAGGCGATTTTTATTTCGGCGGTGACTGGTTCGGGTCTCGACGGTTTGCTGCAGGCACTTAGTGATCAGTTGCGCGCTACGTCCGTTACATACACTTTGATGGTTCCCTACGGACGCGGTGATGTGATTGCTTCTCTGCATCGTGAAGGCCTCGTCCTTACCGAGATGGCGGTCGAGGGTGGAATGCAGTATGCAGTTCGACTGGACGACGGCTCGGCCTCTCGCCTGGCCGAGTTTGTGGTGACGTCGTGAGTGACAGCACCCCAGGGTTTGTACCACCGCCGTACCCCTACGACCGACTCGATGGCGTCCGGGCCGTCGCTGATCAGTTGGCCGGCGGCGCTGTTGACTTGTCAATTGGCACTCCCGTTGATGCTCCCGACCCGTCTGTAGTGATGGCGATGACAACGCCGGGAGTGTCGCGTGGGTACCCACCGTCATTGGGTACGCCCAGCTACCGTGCGGCTGCTCGGCGGTGGATGCAGCGCCGTTTTGGGGTCGATTTGGCCGAGTCCGAGTTGGCTGCTTGCATTGGCACTAAAGAGGTCGTGGCGAGCATGCCCCGCATGCTGTCGTTGCGTGACCCCAGCAAGGACACGGTGCTGTACCCCGAAATTTCCTATCCCACGTATGCCATGGGCGCGACGCTGGCGGGATTGCGAGCGGTTCCCGTTTCGGTAGATAGTGATTGGCGGATAGACCTATCGAGTATTTCTGATGACGATGCCGAACGAGCGCTCATTTTGTGGGTCAATAGTCCTGGTAATCCGGCCGGCGGTCTCGATGATTTGGGTGCTGCAGTGCAGTGGGCACAAGACCGAAACGTCATCTTGGCGAGCGATGAGTGCTATGCCGAGTTCACTTGGGAAGCACCATTCGCGGGGCTTACTGCCTCGCCGGCTCGAACGGCCCTTCAGCATGGCCGCACGGGAGTACTGGCCGTCCATTCTTTGTCCAAACGCTCGAACGCAGCGGGTATCCGAGCCGGATTCTATGCAGGTGACCCGGAATTGGTCTTCTACCTCTCCGAGGTACGCAAACATGCAGGGATGATGGTGCCGGGCCCCATTCAATCGGCGGCCGCTGTTGCGTTTGACGATGATGCTCACGTAGCGGTGCAGCGCTCTACCTACCGTGATCGCCTTGATCGCATGGCGGCGATTGTGCGAGGAATTGGCCTTGATGTCGATCTACCAAGTGGTGGCTTCTACCTCTGGGTTAAGGCACCCGATGGCGATGGTTGGACACTGGTCGACCAGTTCGCTCGTCGGCTGGGTGTGGTTGCCAGCCCGGGTGAATTTTATGGCAAGGCCGGATCGGGTTTTGCCCGACTGGCGCTGGTGTGTGATGAGCAACAATTGCAGCTGATTGAGTCTCGACTTTAGAGCGGGAAGATTCCGCTTTCGGATGGTTGTTGGTCGCGGACGGATGCCTAGTCTTCTTTCATGAGAAAACTTGATGGCGCGACGCTCCGACGTTTAGGGCGGGCGGCAAGAGGTCGTCGGTCCGATTGGGGTATCCCGCGACCGTCAACGCGTCGCAGTCCGATTCGGCAGTCGTTGTCGGGACACCTGGCGGTGGTATTGACCACCGGGGTGGCCTGGTTCGCGTTCGCGGATAATGGTGGTTCATCGGGCTTTAGCTTCTTTATCGGAGCGGCCTCAATTTTGCTGATGGCATGGAGCTTCGTGTTGGCGATTCGGTTGCGGTGGATCGAGCCATTCTTTGGTGGCCTCGATTCGATGTACAAGGCGCACCGCTGGTCCGGAGCTTTCGCGGTTGTACTGATGTTCTTTCATGTGCGGATCGAACCCGAGGCGGAGAACGGGGTGCGAGGCGCGTCAAAGTCCGTAGCTGGGGCAGCTGAAGGCCTGGCGGGATGGGGCGAGAAGATGCTCTACGTGCTCATTGGAGCGAGCCTGCTGCGTTGGGTGCCGTACCGGTGGTGGCGACTGAGCCACAAATTGTTGGGTATCCCGTTTGCGTTTGCCTCGTGGCATTTCTATACCGCGAAGAAGCCCTATGGCAACGGATCGGTGTGGGGTTGGTATTTCGGGATCTTCATGGTTGCGGGATTGGTGGCCTACTTCGTGCGAATAATTGGGCGCGATGCTGTCGCACAAGGTGTGCGCTACAGAATCACCAGTAGCGAAACTCGCGGCGCCACGATGGAGCTACGCATGGCGCCGATCGGTCAGAAGCTTGAGCATCGGGTTGGACAGTTCGCGTTTATTAAGATTCAACTACCGGAATTGCGTGAGCCACATGCGTTCACGATCGCGTCAGCACCAGACGACGACGAATTGCGTTTCTTCATTCGAAATCTCGGTGATTGGACACAACGCGTACAGGCCGTTGATCTGGTTGGAGCGCAGGTATTTGTCGAAGCCGCGTATGGAGAGTTTGAGCCTTTCGGTGAGGGTGCTCAGCCTGTGTGGTGGATCGCCGGCGGTGTTGGCGTGACGCCATTCCTGAGTGCGGTAAGCCGTCTATCCGCGGCTGGTGTTGAGCCTGCATCGGGTGTAGTGCCGCACTTGGTGTACAGCGTGTCCCATATAGACGATGCGACCGCATTGCACGAACTCCAGGCTGCGGCCGATGCCGGCAGAATCACCCTCACGGTGCTCGCATCAAATGAGGGTCGGCGATTCTCGGCAGAGGTACTCACCGATCTAGTCGGCATCGAAGGCCTAGGTGGAGCACATGTTGCTGTCTGTGGGCCCGCTGGGCTAGTCGCGACCGCACGAACTGCTGCTCATCGACTTGGCACAGGCCATGTCGAAACCGAATCGTTCGACCTTCGATCAGGAATCGGCCCTGATTTGTCCCGCCCGATCCATGACCTATTCAGCTCTTGACGAGTCCAGATCCAAGGACGGAGTAGCGCAAACAGGATTGCCTCTTGTTTGCTCGATCTGACGGGTAACCTCGCTGGCATGAGCGATCTTCAAACACGTATCGAAGCACTGTGGGCCGACCCGAGCGAGGTCAATCCGGGCAATGCTGAAGCGGTGGCTGCCATTCATGAGGCGGTCAACATGCTCGATACGGGTGAGGCTCGCATTGCCGAGGTCGGCGCTGACGGCGAGGTTGTGGTGCATCAGTGGCTCAAGTTCGCCGTCATGTTGTTGTTTCGGGTGCAGGAGATGGAAACCATTGAGCTTGGCCCGTTTGAGTTTGCCGACAAAATTCCGCTCAAGACCAATTATCTGGAACGCGGCGTGCGTGTGGTGCCCGGAGCTTCGGCTCGTTGGGGTAGCTACCAGGCCCCTGGCGTCATCATGATGCCGAGCTATGTGAACATCGGCTCTTACGTCGATGAGGGCACAATGGTCGACACCTGGGCCACTGTCGGGTCCTGTGCCCAAATTGGCAAGAATGTTCATCTCAGCGGCGGCGTGGGTATTGGCGGCGTACTTGAACCCGCGCAAGCCGCACCGGTTGTTATCGAAGACGAAGCCTTTATTGGTAGCCGTTCAATGATTACCGAGGGTGCTCGTGTCGGCGAAGGCGCTGTGGTTGGCTCTGGCATGATTCTCAATACCTCAATACCTGTCATCGATGCAGAAACGGGTGACGAGATCAGCCGTGGGCATATCCCCGCTTGGTCGGTGGCTATTACCGCAACCCGACCCCGTTCGTTCGCCGGAGGCACGTTCGGGTTACCTTGTGCGTTGGTAATCAAACGTCTCGAAGAAGGCGAACGACATGACAAGAGCGCTCTCAACCAGCTATTGCGCGACACCGGCGTAGCGCTTTAGATCCATGCCTGCGCCTGATCTTCTCCAATTGACTGCCGATCTGGTTTCCATACCGTCGGTGAGTTTTGATGAACAGGAGATCGCGGCCTACATCGAGACCCGATTGCGCGCCGCTCCGCATTTGGAGGTCACGCGGGTGGGTGACAACTTGGTGGCTCGGACGAATCTGGGCCGCAAGTATCGCCTTTGTATTGCCGGTCACCTCGACACGGTGCCGGTGAATGGCAACGCCGAAGCCCGCATAGATGGTGACACGCTGTGGGGTCTTGGTTCTACGGACATGAAGGGTGGGATTGCGATTGCGTTGCTCCTGGCCACGACATTGGCCGAACCCGTCGTGGATGTCACCTATGTGTTTTACGCTCGCGAAGAAGTAGCGGTTGAGCACAACGGTCTGCGCGAGCTTTTCGCGGAGGTACCTACTCTGCTAGAAGCAGATGTCGCCATTCTGGGCGAACCTACCGCTGCGGCTATTGAGGCTGGATGTCAGGGCACATTTCGCGTCAAGGTAACCCTTCGGGGTGCCCGATCTCATTCTGCTCGGCCGTGGATGGGTCGTAATGCTATTCATCGTTTGAGTGGGCTTCTCCAAGCCCTTGGTGATTACGAGGGGCGTCGCCCCCTGGTTGGCGGTTGCGAGTATCGCGAGGCGCTTCAGGCGGTATTTGTTGATGGGGGAGTGGCGGGCAACGTGGTTCCCGACGAGGTGACTCTCACGATCAATCATCGTTTTGCCCCTGACCGTTCTCCTGATCAAGCCGTTGCTCATGTGCGCGAAGTTGTGGCTCCGTTTTTGGAGCTAGGCGATGATTTCGAGCTAACCAACATGTCGGCGGCGGCGTACCCCGGGTTGGATCATCCGTTGTTGCAACGCCTTATTGAGCGCAGTGATCTTGAGGTTCGAGCCAAGCTGGGTTGGACCGATGTGGCATTCTTCTCTGAGCACGGTATTCCGGCCGTGAATTTTGGCTCCGGTGAGGCCACCTTGGCGCACACCGCCGAGGAACATGTCGAACGGTGGACCCTTGACGCAGCGTACGCAGCGTTGTTGAACCTTCTTACCGTTACCTAGCTAGGCGCAGACGTAACGCTTGCTTGGCTAAGCGGCGTTGGTTTCCAGGATTACAGCTTGCGCATGACCGTGACGACTTTGCCGAAGATGGTGATTTCGTCGGCCATAAAGGTCATGGTGCTGAGCGTGGCGTTGGCTGGTTCAAGTACGACCTGTTCGCCACCGGATATGAACGTCTTGATGGTGGCCTCGTCCCCGGGAATGCCCGCGATAATGACATCGCCCTTGTTGGCAGTGTTTTGCTGACGGGCCACGACAAAGTCGTCGTGGAAGATCCCAAGATCGATCATGGAGTCGCCGCGGACACGCAACATGAAGAGTTCGCCGTCACCCGTGAGATCGGCGGGAAGGGGCATGACCTCTTCGACGTTTTCTTGCGCCAGAACACCGGTGCCTGCAGCTACATCGCCTAGGAGTGGCACATGCTTGACTGGTCGACGGTCGATTTCGGCGGCACCAGAGGTGGGGTCGTAGCGAACTTCGAGAGCACGTGGTTTGGTGGGGTCTTTGCGTATGAAGCCCATGCGTTCGAGACTTTTAAGGTGGGTGTGAACGGTGGAAGGGGAAGCCAGGCCTACGGCGGCGCAGATCTCGCGTACCGATGGCGGATAGCCCTTGGATTGGATGTTCTCATCTATGAACTCGAGTACTTGGCGTTGGCGGCGACTGAGTTTGGCTTGGCTCATGCGGATCCATTTCTTGGGAATGAGACGCCGTTTGGTGAGGCGCAAAAAATCTTGGTGCGAACTTTGGTGGAAAAGGTTGACACGAACACGTGTTCTATGTGTAGTATACGAACAGTAGTTCGTAGAACACATGATCGTAGAACAATCGTTCCATGTCAAGCGTCTATTGCGAACAACGGCAAGAAATTCTTATCCACAGATCAAAAACCCAGACATTTCAAGCGCTAAGCAAAATGTCACACCCCCGGAGGATGCTAGGAACATGACAACCGCAGTATTCAACACGATTCACCAATCCGCTTCTTTCATCGCTCTGCCCTCCACACCGGTCTACCGCACCGGTGGTGCCATCGTCTCTCCCGTCCGTGTTGTTGCGCCCCGATTGGCATCGAACCCCCAGAACCTCGCCTCCGGTGGCGCAGCAGCAGTATTTCGTCGTCGACGCATGGTCGCGGCGGCCTTGGCCGTGATGTTTCTCATTGTGGTGGTCTACAGCTCCATGCTTGTCACCACTGCGTATTTCACCAGCACAGCGGGTGCCGCTGATCAGTCACAGGCAACAGCGGTGACGGTCGTCCAGCCGGGAGACACGATATGGAGCATCGCTACCGGTATTGCGAGCGACGGAGACATTCGCACCACAGTCGATGAGCTCATTGAGCTCAACGGAACCTCGGCCCTTGTGGTCGGTCAGCGCTTGACACTGCCTGCGTCATAGCCAACCGACCATGAGGGCCGGCTAATTCCGGTTGACCAAATAGCGGCTGAACAACATGCCGTCGGCCATGAGCATGCGGTCGAGAGATAGTTGTTGTGGGCGCATTTCAGCAGATGCAATAATGCCTTGCCCATTGCCTCCTACCAGCATCGGGGATGTCGTGAGGCAAAGCTCATCTACCAGGCCGAGGGCGAAGAACTGGGCATTCACCGATGGACCACCCTCCACCAGCACGGTGCGCATGCCACGCGAGTACATATCGCCGAGCGCTTGATGAAGGTCGACCCCGTCGGATCCAGCCGACACGACGTCGGCGACAGCGGAGAGCGCGGTGCGCCGATCAGGAGCAGCAAGCTGATCGGTGTAAATGATGGGTCGGGTTGGATTGTTGGCAAATAGGCGGGCTGATGGCGCAAGTCGCAACGACTTAGACAGCACCACAATCGGTGGAGTGGGTTGTTGGCCTCGTTCGAGCCTGGCTTTTTTGACTTGCGTAGATGGAAGCGCGGGTCCGTAATCCTCGGCGATCACCGTCGAAGATCCCGCGACAATTGCGTCTGGAACCGCACGGATGGCTTTAAATACCGCAAAATCGGCGGGTCCACCTAGCCCGCCGGAGAGGTCATCGATCGCTATTGCGCCGTCGACGCTGGCGATCATGTTGAGCATGACCCATGGCCGATTAGCCGGGTTAGGGCGAGGGTCATTGGCATAGAGCGCGGCAAGATCGACAGGATTGTGCGTATCCAACGGAGGCCACAATTGCGTGAGCATTATTCGACCCTAGAGGTGAAGTCAGCGGGTGGCTGTGGATAGACCCAGAGAAATGCACAGGGCATTCGCGAAATCCCCAGGTATTCCCCTTTTCATTCACAGGCAGATTCCGTAGGTTGAACTTCGTAGTGGGGCTGAGGTGTGAGCAACCGGATGGTGGCTGACGTTCTTTGACCTTGGTGGGTCAGACGACTCCATGAAACAGAAACTGGCATTGACGTGATGGCGATTTCTGTTTCGTACCTGGATTATCCGCCTCAGCCCCCACATGCAACACATAAGGTCGCTGGCTACGGCACACTG
The DNA here is from genome assembly GCA_964196475.1 of uncultured Acidimicrobiia bacterium. Taxonomy (GTDB): domain Bacteria; phylum Actinomycetota; class Acidimicrobiia; order Acidimicrobiales; family JAHEJN01; genus CAWKZT01. The sequence goes on along the minus strand of CAXMUI010000212.1, from coordinate 2,564 downwards.
GATCAGTGACTAAATTATCAAGCTTCTCGGCCTGGCTAAAGACCGGAAAAAACCGGTACATCGTCGCGGCCGTAATGGCGGTGCTCGCGGTGATTGTCATAGGGTTCGCCGCTGTACCTGGGCCCGAATCTGCCGTCCGCCCTACGCTCGAAGCTGCCCCATCATTTGACGGGGATGTGCCTCCTACGACCGCTCCGGTTAGCACAGTCGAACCTGTAGCCACAATTGAGCCGGCCAAACCAACACCAATTCCCGTGGTCACCGATCCGTGGGAGGTTGTTACTGTCACCGCGGCATTCGACACGGGCGATATTCATTCCGGTGATGCCGACTTCCGGACCATTCCGTTGTTTGATGCCCCCGACGGCAATCCGGTGTCCTTCAGCCATGCGGTGCTGAACCCAACGTACTTCCGCAGCGAACTCACGCTCATGGTGACCGAAGGGCGTCCCGGTGACGATTGGGTCAAGGTGCAACTTCCGGTTCGACCGAACGACAGCCAGGCCTGGATAAGTACCGCTGGCTTCAGTTTTGCTACCCACACCTACCATGCCACAATCGATCTCTCCGACTTCTACGTTGCGGTCTATGACGGTGACGATCTCATTTCCGAAACCGCCGCGGTGATCGGGCGTGACGCGGCTCCAACGCCATTGGGTACATGGTTTATTAACGACAAAATCGAGGGCGGGGGCGGAGCGTACGGTAGTTGGATCCTGAGCCTGTCGGCCTTTTCCGAGACGCTCGACACGTTCAACGGCGGCCTGCCGGTTATTGCGATTCACGGCACCAACGCACCCCAGATGGTAGGTACGGCTCAGTCATCAGGCTGCGTGCGAGTCCCCAATGAGATCATCGAATTTCTTGCTGAGCAGTTGCCTCTTGGGACACCTGTCACCGTCGTTGCCTAATCATGTGGGCATCAATTACGACCATCTGGCGCCGTCTTCGTTCGCTCGCCGCCCGAGTCCCTGGCGCTCGGTGGCTTTGGAACTTTGTCAAAGAACTTGAAAGCGAGTGGCGCCAGGACCGATGTGGAGGGCTTTCGGCGGAAATTGCCTTTTGGCTGGTGTTGTCGATCTTCCCGGGACTGTTGTTGCTCGGGGCGATGATTGGGTGGCTCGACGGTCTTGTTGGTGCCGATCTTGCTGCCTCCGCCGAACGCGAAGTTGTCGAGGCGGTTGGCGGAGCGCTGGGTGCGGAGGCGGGGCCCATTACAAATGCGGTAGAGGAGTTATTTGCGGGTCCGAGTGGCAGCGCCTTTACGTTTGGTTTGGTTTTTGTCCTGCTGAGCGCGTCACGCGGATTTAATGCTGTGGTAGGCGCACTGGATCAGGCCTACGAGATCGAAACAAGTCGGTCTTGGTTTCACACCCGCATCACGGCTCTGTTCTTGGGTCTCGGCACCATAATCGTAGGTGCGTCTATGTTGGTCCTCCTGCTCCTGGGGCCACTATTTGCTGGCGATGGAACACTGGGAAGTTGGTTCAACAGTACGTGGAACTACCTAGGTCCGCTAGCCGCCCTTGTGGTGTTGGTGGCGTGGTCGGCCACGATTTACCATGTTGCTCCACTGCATCGCACGCCATGGAAATGGGAACTCCCCGGCGCGGTTTTCGCCAGTATGTTCTTCATTTTCTCGACGCTTGGCTTCCGTATCTACCTTGATTCGGCCATTGGCGGGACGAATGCCATCTTGGGGGCCGTAGGCACCATGTTGACCTTGCTCATCTGGGTGTACACCATGTCGGTTGGGTTCATGCTTGGGGCTGAGGTCAATCAAATCATCGCGGACCGCCATGGTATTGCTGTTCGCCATGTTGAGCACCGAACGGTGCGCGGCAGTGCCCGCGAGGCCGTCAATCGAGTTCGGTCCAAGTAGTCGGGCCATATTCGACTATCGGTACTCGCGGGTAACAAGACTCGGTAGGATTTGGTCCTGGGCTTGAGGAGCCTGATCTACTGATTTTTGGGAGCAAATGTGAGCACCGATTACACCGCACCGTTGGACGACATACGCTTTGCGCTCGATCACTTGGCCGACTTGCCGGCCATTCTCACGCTCGGCGATTTTGCCTGGATTGATCGCGACACGGTCGAAGGTGTCGTTGAAGAATCTGGGAGATTTTTTGCCGAAGTCGTTGCCCCCCTCAACGGGATAGGCGACACGCAGGGGTCGGTATTGCAAGAAGACGGCACGGTCAGAACTCCGGACGGATGGACCGAGGCTTATCAGGCATGTGTTGAAGCAGGCTGGCTCAGTGTTGAAGCACCCGAGGTCTACGGCGGAGGCGGATTCCCTCACCTTGTGGGAATCGCGTTGCAGGAGATGATTTCTTCGGCCGGTATTGGTTTCTCCTTGTGCCCAATGCTTACGCACAGCGGAATTGACTGTCTTACGGCCTACGGCAGTGAGACGCAGAGAGAGACGTACCTCACCAAACTTGTGTCGGGCGAGTGGACGGGCACGATGTGTCTCACCGAACCGCAGGCTGGATCAGATGTGGGCGCGGTGATGAGCAAGGCCAGGCAAGTTGACGACGGCACATACCGGATTTCGGGCA
>CAXMUI010000211.1:0-3152 GCA_964196475.1 uncultured Acidimicrobiia bacterium | reverse complement strand
GCGAATAGGCAACGTTTGACCATGATCGATTTGACGATATTCCGGTACGTCCCATTACTGTTCTCCTCTGGCTGCGAGCCATCGTTGTTCGCTACCCGCCGGACCGTATGACCAGTACACCACGAGTTGCGAATCGGCGTGCGAAGTGGTCACATGCACCGTGTCGGGGGGTGTAACCACAATATCTCCCGGCGTGACAGCAATGACCTCACCCTCGATGGTGATCGAGCCATAGCCGCTGATGATCATGGCGAACTCTTCGGCGGGATGACTGTGCGCAGGGGTTGAGTAACCCGCGGGCAGTGCACTGATCCCCATGGCCATAGCGGCCGAAGTTAAATCATCGGGGCTTGCGAATACCGCGACAATTCGGCCATCGATAAGCGGCAGGCTGGCGGTACCACCCGAGTCGAGTGCAGCGACAGCCTCTTGCACCATGACATCGATATTTCGTACAACGTATTTAGACACCTTGCCTCCTCATTGGCTGGGACTACTTCAACGTCGAGAATCCGCCATCGACCCGCACCACTTCACCGGTAACGAACGACGATCGGTTCGACAACAGGAATTCAACTACCTCAGCAATTTCGTCTGGCTGAGCTAAACGTCCTAGCGCATGACCCTGAGCTTTGGCATCTATATCGAGCAGACCCGCCGCGGCCGCATTGTGGATCATCGGTGTATCGACGTATCCGGGCGACACTGCATTGACACGAATGCCATCTTCGGCCCACTCCACGGCCAGCGTACGCGTTAGAGCCGCTACACCAGCCTTAGCCACCGAGTATGGGAGTCGTCGCGGCCAACCAAAATCCATAGCAACCGAACAGAAATTCACGATGGCACCACCACGACCATGGGCCATCATCGAACGAGCCGCTGCCTGGGCCGCCCACAATGTGCCATCAAGGTGCACCCCTAACATGCCGTGCCAATCGGCCTGATCAAGATCGATGCTGGCGCGGTTGTGCAGCTTGCCTGCAGCAGTGACCAGTCCAACAATTGGCAGCCCGCCAGCGATTTCTTCGACTGAATCGCCTATTGCGGCACGATCTGACACGTCGCACGTCGCAATGTCTACTCGGTCCGGGTGCGCATTATGCAGGGCAGTCAGGGCGTCGCCATCAATGTCGAGCGCTCCGATCCGAACGTCAGGCTGGCGCTTGAGAACCACGTCGACGACGGCGCTACCAATACCGCTCGCAGCCCCGGTGACGATGATGCAACCAGTAGGTGGCGGCAAGGGTTTCTCGGTTGATCGAATGCTCACTGTGACTCGATCATACAGAATGGATGCCGGTCTCACCGAGGTCTGCGCCCCGTAGGACGGCTACAGCAGGGTCACCGCTCATTTCCGCAGCTATAGCGGCCGAAACCCCCTGATTCGTTCGGACTAGCATCGCAGTAAACCCGTTAGGTCCGGAGCCCGAGATCGCCAAGACGAACGGTCACCCAGCCGTGTGTGATATCGCAACCTGCTTTAGACATGCTCTTCTCCTGCAACTTTTGCGAAACCCTCGGGCCCATATTTGGTGTGTGCGGCACTGTAGTCCACCCCTGGTCGAGTTGTCTACTATCACGCGATAGACTGCCTTTATACTGAATTCTTTCGTCACCTATGGTCCAAATAGACGCCGAGACATCCCAATGGCCGCTTCGCTACGCTGCCCAACAATTCACAGATAGGTCGCTATGCGCATCGGATTAATCCAAATCACACAAGAAACAAGCAGCTTCAACCCAACGCTGACGACACTTGCAGATTTCGAGTCATTTGGGATCTACGAAGGGGCCGAGATCATCGAGCGCCTACAAGACGCTGGCCCCGTGGGTGGGTATCTCGCTGCCGTTAAACAATCGGGTGCCGATGTAGAAACGATTCCCATCATTCGCGGGGCGGCCCGATCCGGCGGTCGACTATCGAGCGAAGCATTCGAGTTCTTCGACAACAAAGTTCGCGACGGCCTACAGCTTGCCGGTCCGCTCGACGGCTTGGTAATGCTGCTTCACGGAGCGGCGTCAGCCGAGGGGCTTGATGATGTCGAAGGTGCCTTGCTCCGGACCGCCCGTGAAGTCGTTGGACCCTCACTGCCCTTGGCATTGATGCTCGACCACCACGCCAACGTGACCCAGGAAATGATCGACCACGCCGACGTGATCGTCGGATTCCGCACCCAACCCCACGATCAATTTGAGACCGCCCACGATCTAACGCTCCTGGGAATCCGTTTGTTCGAGGGACAAGTTACGCCCACCACCGCGTGGCGCAAACTCCGAATGCTCACCCACCAAGAGCAATACCTGACCGCTCGTGGACCTATGAAAACCCTCTTCGACCGGGCGAGAGACATGGAACGCGATCCACGCGTTCTGAGCGTGTCCCCCTTCCCTATGCAATGCTGGCTCGACGCGGACGAAGGAGGGTGGGCGATGATCGTCATCACCGATGACGACGCGGCCCTAGCGGAGACGCTGGCGGACGAAATGGCTGATCTGGCCTGGTCAATGCGCCACGAGTTCCAAGTTACCGAGAGCCAGCCAGTGGACCAGACAGTAATCGATGCAAATTTGGCCGATGAAGGCCTTGTCATTATCAGCGACACCGGCGACTCGGTACTCGGCGGGTCCGGCGGGGACAGTACCGTCATTCTCGAATCGATCCTGCGCCTCGGAATAGACGGACGTGCACTCGTGCCGATGATCGACAGTGAGTCGGCCCCACAACTGTCTCAGGCTGGCGTTGGAGCGACGGTTACCTTGGAACTGGGTGGCCGCTCGGCTCCGTTCTTCACCCCGCTTGAGGTAACCGGCGTCGTACGTGCGGTATCGGACGGGATCGTCGAGCTAACCGACCACTCCGAAACCGAGGTCGACATGGGCCACACCGTGGCCTTCGATGTCGGACCGGTGACATTACTGGTGACCGAACACGCCGGCCTAGCGGGCATCCATCCAGCCGTATACCGCCACGTCGGATTGGAACCGGCCGACTACCAGATAATGGTCATGAAAACGGCCTCCAACTTCCAGTACATGGCTCCCTTCACGTCGAAAATACTGCGAGCTGGAACACCAGGTCCGACCCAGTCCGATATCGGTGCTCTGCCATGGCACCGGATTCCGAGACCAGTTTTCCCCATGGAGTCGGT
>CAXMUI010000210.1:0-13507 GCA_964196475.1 uncultured Acidimicrobiia bacterium | reverse complement strand
GGACGCAACCGCGCACTGTCGTAATCCTCGCGAAGAACCGACCGTGTTATCTGGTCAAACGTTGCTTCGATCTCATAACCGCCAAGTCCGCTCCAGCGATCCAGTGCATCACCGATTGCCATTCCGGCATCGACGTCGGTTATAGCTCGAGCAAAGAGGTCTTGCAACAGCGCATATTGTTTCCGGAGTACGGGCGAGAGGCCGAGAGCCAAGGCATCGCCAACGGTAGGCGTGCCAGAGCCATCGAAACCCGGGTTCTGGCGCATGTACGCAACCTCGCCCTCGATGCTGATGACTCCCTCGGAGGCTTTGAGATCGCCCGCAATAAGTTCAAGCAGAGTGGTCTTTCCAACCCCGTTTGGGCCCACGATCGCGGTCACCACACCGGACGCGGCCTTAAATGAGAGTTCGTCGACAGCGGGGGTGCCGTCTGGATAATGGAACGTGACGGCGTTGACATCGATACTCATAGCGCCGTAAGTCTGCCAGCTGAAGTTGCCCGCCGTTCAGCGTTTCTTGAGTGGTTCCATAACCTGCTCGACAAATCGTAATACTGGCTCATCGGTCTGCGGGTGACCGAAGTCCATGACGAAGTGCTGCACGCCAAGGTCGGCCCGATGACTCAACAGTTCGAGAAGTTCCTGTGATTCAGCGTCGGTCTCAGGCAGCGGCCGTTCGGTGGTCGTACTGACTTCGATGTCTGACGGGTTCCGCCCCGCGGCAATCGCCGAATCTTGCACAATGGCGAGTTTGCGCAACCAGTCCTCGTCCTTGCCAAACCCAGCGTTCCATCGGTCGGCCAGTCGACCAACCAGCGGCAGACCTACCCGCTCCCCTGATGCCCCGATGCAGACGCGTGGTACGACATCAGGCAGCGGCGACGATGACGCACCGTCGATGCTGTAGTACTTGCCGTTATAGCTGGGTTCGTCTTCAGTCCACATCTTGCGGCAGATGTTGATGACGTCTTCGAGTTGGCCAAAGCGGACCGATGCCTTCGGAAACTCGTAGCCATAGGCCAGGTACTCGTCCTCACGCCAGCCAGCGCCGATACCAAGAGTGAATCTGCCATCCGAAAGCGTCTGCAGGGTGGCCGCCATCTTTGCCGTAAGGGCCGCCGGACGGTAGCCGTGCCCCAGCACGTGGTGGCAAAGGTCGATGTCGGGGAACTTGGCGGCCAGCCAGGTGAGTGTGGTCCACGCCTCTAAGAATCCGTCCGTCTTGGCTTCGAACCCATAGAAATGGTCGGCCACCCACAGTGAGTCGAAGTGCTGCACTGCGGTGGGCAGTATGTGGTCTTGTTGGAAGATCACGATCGGTTGGTAGTCGCTCCAACGGTTCCCAATGACCGGGGACAGCCAACCAAACTTCAGATCACGAGACATTGCGCAACCTTATCGTTCTCGGTGTGTGGGCGATGCGGCACGCATCGCCCACACACCGAGAACGAGTAAAGGCGACCCGAAAACGGCGAAAGCCGCCGGCACAAGGCCAGCGGCTTTCGGTACTCGCGAATGAGTAGGATCAGATAGCGCGAACGTTCTGCGCTTCTTCACCCTTACGACCAGGAGCTACGTCGAATTCGACGCGCTGGCCTTCATCGAGGGACTTGTATCCGTCACCATCGATGTTGCTGTAATGAACGAATACATCGTCGCCGCCTTCGCGGGAGATGAAGCCGAAGCCCTTTTCGGAGTTGAAGAACTTGACTGTTCCAGTTGTTGCCATTGCTTTACTTCTCTTTTCATAGCGCGAGCGGCCCGATTGGCCCCTCGCACCGCGCTAACTTCCCGTGGGAATGTCGACGCAGCTTGTTTACATGGAACAGGATAGGACGAAATGAGTCGAAACCCGCGTCAATTTACAAACTGCCTAATTTGGACTCTCGATCCGCGGATCAATAATCTCGACTTTCGCACCCGTTCGTTCAGCTAGTGCGGCAACTAATTCGTGCACCGAGCCATGGTTTCCCAGCGGTACAGGCGCCCCTATTAGGACCAAATCGGTAGCCATCGACTTTACAAGTTCGTTGACCTCCATCGTGACCTCGCCCCCTCGAACAACTATCCGAGTACCTACATGCGTCTCGTGGTCCTCGCTATCAACCAGCCGCACTTGTGCCTGGAGAAGCCATGTGAGTTCTTCGGTAACCATGGCCAGAAGTGACCCATCGAGGTCGCCGAAGGTGGGCGCATCCAATATGGCGAGATACACAATGCCGCGATTTTCTTGCGCCGCTCGGTCGTAGGCCTCGCGAAAGGCCGCTCCTCGACCCGTGCCACCCCAGCTCACATAGACAATGGATGGCCGTGCCGTGTCAGGCATTTGACCCACCTTCCATCGTTTCATCGCTTTCCCAACGTTCTTCGATGAGTTCGAGCGCTGCCAGCCGATTGTCAAAATCGGTCATTAGGTGATGGGCAACGCTGTCGCCTATTAGGCCGCGTCGACCCAGGTCTGCCACCGCCGTGCGTTCGGCAACCACCGCGTCACGCCGAGCCTGCAGCAACATGCCGATTTCGAGTTCGGGATGCAGTCCCAGGTGGCTACCGAGGCGACCCTGAGCCTCGGCAAGTTGTTTGTCGTACGTATGGACCATCGCTTGTGACATGTCACGAAACAGCACACCACTTTTGCCCAACTCCTCGAGCTCGGCTTTCCCGGACTGCAACGCAAATATTCGGGCCTGTCGGATTTGTTGTTCTTGTTCGTTTGGCGCCAGACCGGCGAGTCCGAGTTTGTCAATGAGCGTTCCCATCGACGTGCCCTGTATTAACAACGTAAACAGCACCACGCCAAAGGTCATCAGCAACACGGTGTCGACCACCTCTTCACTAAAGCCAACATCGTCCAACGTCAGTGCCAGCGCCAATGAAATCGCCCCGCGTAGTCCGCCCCAATACTGAACGTGTCGATAGCCCCGAGGAATCGCCCGAGATGGTTGCGCCCGCTGGTGGACAGCGCCCAGACCGTAGACCACAAAGATTCGGGCCACGACTGTTGCTCCCACCGCCACGCCAACGTCGGCGGCACTTGGTCGAAGTTCGCTGAGGTTTATTTGCAGGCCGATTATCAAGAACACCATCGAGTTGACAAGGAACGCAAGTACTTCCCAGAAGTTGTCCAAGGTAATTCGGGTGCTGGGGGAGGTGTTACGGAATCCAACATTTCCGACGATGAGTCCGGCGGTTACCACGGACAAAATACCACTTAGTTGGAAGTCATCGATTCCAAATATGACACCAAATTCTTCGGCCACCAAGAATGAACCAAAGGCCAGGGCCAAGGTCGTGGTGGTTTCGATCAATGCGTCGTCAACGCGTGCGAGGATGACCTGACTGACAATAATTCCTAGAACAGCGCCAACGGCAATACCACCGCCACCCACGATGAAGAAGTCTCCGACTGCTTCGCCCATGGTAAATGATTCGCCCGGGGCCGCGGCTCCGACGGCAAGGTTGAATGCCACAATCGCAATCGCGTCATTGAACAGGCTCTCGCCTTCCACGAGGACTGATAAGCGTTTGCTTACCCCCAGTGTCTTGAATAGCGCGATAACCGCCACCGGGTCCGTGGCGGAGATAAGTGCACCGAAGGCCACAGCCGCGAGCCAGGGAATTCCGACAAAGTACCAAATCACCCAAGCAATGAAGAAGGTGCCGGCCATGGTGCCCACCAAAGCAAGAAGAAGAACCGCAAACATGTCAGCCTGCAGGCGTTTCCAGGACAGGTGAAGTGTTGCTTCAAAGAGCAACGGCGGGACCAATAGTCCAAAGATGAGCTCTGGGGATACCTCGAAGTCGACAAAGTTGGGGAAGAACGCAAAGCCCAAACCCATAATTACCAAAGTGACGGTGTACGGAACTTTTACGCGTTGACCGACGATCGCCATCAAGGCTGCCGCTGATAGCAGCATGATCACGGTGAGTTCCTGGTCGAGGAAAGTGCTTTCGGAGGCAAAGGTGTTCAACATCTGGGCGCCACCTTAGGGCCTGGCCTCGCACACTGTGCTGCCGTGACGCTCAGGCATGGGAATCGGGCCCATGCCTGACTCTTGGAAAGCCCGGTACCTCCACTACCGTTTCCGTGATGCCCGCGACCGCAGATAAGCCAGCGCCAACCATGTCTGACACCAGCCACTTCGATGTTCTCATTGTGGGGGCTGGTTTGTCCGGGATTGGCGCCGCTTACCACCTCCAGCAAGAATGCCCTGATCACACATTCACGATCTTGGAGGGGCGCGAGGACATAGGCGGCACATGGGACCTCTTCCGCTATCCGGGTGTGCGGTCCGACAGCGACATGCACACGCTTGGATTCAGTTTCAAACCGTGGACCGCCGAGAAGTCCATTGCGTCGGGGCCGGCCATCCTGGAATACCTCCGCGAAACCGTGGCCGAGTTCGGGATCCGCAAACACATCCGATTTGGTCATCTCGCGCAAAACGCCGACTGGGATTCGGACACCAGTACCTGGACGGTTACCTGCAGGCGCACCGATGGTGCTGACCCGGTGACGGTTACGGCAAATTTCCTTTATATGTGCTCGGGCTATTACAGCTACAAGGGTGGGCACACTCCCAAATTCGCTGACTCGGAATCCTTTGCCGGCACCGTTGTGCACCCTCAGCAGTGGCCCGAAGACCTCGACTACGCCGACAAACGTGTGGTGATCATCGGGTCGGGCGCCACCGCTGTCACCTTGCTTCCCGCCATGGCCGGCACCGCCTCCCACGTAACCATGTTGCAGCGCTCCCCCACTTATATGGCAGCGGCGCCCGACGTTGACCCCATCAACAAGTTGCTCCGGCGTGTGCTGCCCAGTAAGACCGCCTATGCGATTACCCGCAAGAAGAACGTTGCGCTTGGCCAGTTTTTTTACCAGCAAACTCGCAAGCATCCCACCAAAATCAAGACGAAGATGCTCGACATGGTGCGCAAAAAGTTACCGCAGCACTACGACGTTGATCAACACTTCACCCCCGACTACAACCCGTGGGACCAACGAGTTTGCCTCGTGCCAAATGGCGATCTCTTTACTTCGATCAGCAGCGGCGAAGGGTCCGTGGTTACCGACGAGATCGTTCGGTTTACCGAAACGGGGATCGAGCTTCGCTCCGGCGACCACCTTGCCGCCGACATCATCGTGACGGCGACCGGCCTCACTTTGGTGACCTTGGGTGAGATCGACTTCACCGTTGATGGCAAACGTCTCGATTTCGCGCAAACCTGGACCTATAAGGGTATTGCCTACTCAGGTGTGCCAAATCTGGTGTCATCATTCGGCTACGTCAACGCGTCCTGGACATTACGATCGGACCTGATCAGCCACTACGTTTGTCGACTGCTCCAGCACATGGGTGCCACCCGAAACACCAAGTGCATGCCGATGTTGCGAGACCAAGATCAAGGAATGTCGGTTCGTCCCTACATCGACGACTTCTCCTCCGGCTACATGCAACGGGCGATGCCGCTCCTGCCGAAGCAAGGCGATCATTCGCCATGGACAAACCCACAGGCCATTGCCCCTGACCGAGCACAGTTGGAGAAAGCCGTTATTAGCGACGGCGCTATGCAGTTTTCCTAGAAACTGATCGGCAACCGCTAAGCCTTCTTCACAAACATAGCCTTGAGTAAGATGCCGCGACCATCGTGTTTGCAGTCGATCTCGTGGTCGCCAGGAATCAGTCGTATGCCCTTGACCTTGGCCCCGACCTTGATAGTGGTAGAACTACCCTTGACCTTGAGATCTTTGGTGAGCACCACAGCATCGCCGTTGTGAAGTTGCACCCCGTTGGAGTCAAACACGGTGAGTTCATCGCCAACTGCATCGTCTTCGCGTGGCCATTCGTGACCACAGGTGACACATTCATGGATCTCCGGGAAGTCCAGAATTTCGGTCATTGTGCAGATCGGACAGGCTTGGGTCTCGCTCATGGTGTAGTTCTAGCCGGTAGTTTGTGAATCGCCTCGAAAAAAAGTAAGGCCCTCGTAATCGCCCGATTTGCGCCATGCGTCGATGTACTCAAAAAACGCCACGGGCCCTTCGGGGTAGCCGAGCGAGTTGAGGACGTTCCCACTGGCATCGTCCTTTCCTTCGTTGTTGTAGTAACCAGGTGTGCAGTCCGCGTTTCCTCCAAAGCGTCGACCTCCCGCCAGAAGTTTCGCCACCCAGGCTTGCTCGGCGGCCTGGTCAACCTCGACCTCATCGGCTCCCGTTGCTTGGGCCTCGCAAATAATTGCCGCGATAGTTTCGGCCGCATCGGTGAGATTGTGGGGAATATTAGAGATCAGGTTCGCGCCTTGGGCGGGACTCACCATGAAAGCGTTGGGAAACCCGTGAACGTGGATTCCATGCATTGACTGCATCCCGTTGGCCCAATGGTCGGAGAGCTTTACCCCATCGCGGCCAACCATGTCGAAACCAGAGCGGCGGGCGTAGTCGGTGCCCACCTCAAAGCCCGATGCGTAGATCAAACAATCCAACTCGTAGTGCTCACCCCCCACCAACACGCCGGTTTCGGTGATGGCCTCGACACCCTGACCGTCCGTATCGATCAAATGAGTGCCCGGAGTGTTATAGGCCTGCAAGTATTCGTCATGAAAACAGGGCCGTTTGCAAAGCTGGCGGTACCACGGTTTTAGCGCGTCGGCCGTCGCTGGGTCAGCGATGATCTCATCGACGCGGGCCCGAATTTCGGCCATCTTTTCGTCGTCGCTGTCGTGATAGGCCGCTTCAAGGGACTCGGGACTGAAATCCTGATTCGGGTCAGCCATGACACGATCACGGATGCGCTTGGATATATCGGTCCAGCCGTCCTTCACCAGATCCTCGTCGGTAAAGCCACCGGTTTGCAAAATGGTGAAGTTCATCAACCATTCCTTTTGCCAGCCTGGTTCGAGCCCGGCAAACCATTCGGCGTCAACGTCGTGATTGTTGCGGACGTCGATCGACGATGGTGTCCGCTGAAACACAAAGAGTTCAGCGCACGCTCGGGCCAAATGGGGAATGCACTGCACCGAGGTTGCGCCCGTACCGATGATGCCGACCCGCTTGTCGGCCAGATGAACCATTGGCGCTCCCGCTGGGTCGCCTCCGGTGTAGTCATAGTCCCAGCGACTGGTGTGGAAACTGTGACCCTTGAACGATTCGATTCCGGGGATTCCGGGGAGTTTGGGACGGTGAAGTGGGCCAGTGCCGAGGGCGATGAACTTCGCCCGCATTTCATCGCCGCGGTTGGTGCGAATAATCCACCGGGACGTGGGGGCTTCCCACTCAATTTCGGTCACTTCTGTCGAGAAAAGTGCATCCTCGTAGAGGTCGTAGTGTCGGCCGATCCGACGACAATGTTCAAGTATTTCAGGCGCGTGGGTGTATTTTTCCGTCGGCATGTGCCCGGTTTCTTCGAGCAGCGGCAAGTAGATAAACGCGGCGGTGTCGCACTGCGCTCCGGGGTACCGGTTCCAATACCACGTGCCACCAAAATCGGCGCCCTTTTCAATGACGCGGACGCTGTCAATGCCCGCCTCTTTCAGTCTTGCGCCGGTTACGAGCCCGGCGAAGCCACCACCAACAAACGCGACCGTTACTTCATCGTTGTACGGAGCCCGCTGTTTGGGCACGAGATACGGGTCATCCACGTAGTGAGCAAAGTCACCAACTGGCTCGAGGTACTGGTCGTTTCCGTCCGGTCGAATCCGCTTGTTGCGCTCCGCTTCGTACTTCGCCAGAAGTGCGGTTCGCCCATCGGGCTCGGCGTTTGTGGCATTTGGCATGCCATCACTTTGTCAGCCCAGGTGCCCGAGGGCTAATCGCACGCCCGGGGGTTAGTTTTCGCGAGCGAAGGCCACCTTCTGAAGCAGTTGATCGACCGCTCTCTGCCATGCCGTCGGGATAATGGCATCGCCATGGGCTTCGCTCGCCTCATTTGTGGCTGACTCGATTTGAGCGCGCCACTTCTCGACCATCTCGGTCACCAGCGGTTCAGAGAATGGCCCGGCAAGAAATTCTTCCCGCAACGCTTGATAACGATCGTCGAGTTGAAACCATGCCGCAAAGACTGGGTCGCAAAGGGCAGACCGCTGCGGAATGCCGAATGTTCCGTAGGGGAATGGCGCACAGTCGTTGGTGAATTCGCCCCAGCCGTCGGCGACCGGCGTAATCGGATTTATATCACTCTCGATATTCACGAAGGCGTGGTCGAGGTCCCAGGGAATCAGATGTAATTTCTCGTCTCCAGGGTCCTCATACCAATAGAAATTGTGCGGTGCACACAACGCAAAGCAATACCAGTGGAAAATGCCATCGTCGTTGCGAATGGTTCGATCCACGACCAACAGGCGAAGTGCCTCATCGACGTCGGTCCATTGTTCAAGAACATCCACAGCGGTCTCTTCGTCCGCGGCCGCTATCGCCTCAGCGAACCCTCCAATGATGCCAAAGGAGGGATTGCTATCTTCATTGGTGCGGAGGGCATCTTGGTACGCGGAATCGTTCTGGGCTGTTCCATCAGCATTGGTAGGCCAGACCTCCTTGTAGAGATTGCCATCATCGTCATTGAAATTTGCACCGACGAACCGCTTGTCAATTTGCTCGACAAGCAGAAACAACCCCACATACTCGCCATTAACAAGCAGTCGGCTATGAACCGCCCGTGGCGCGGAAACACCCATCTCACGGAACAACCAGTAGCCAAGCCGATCGTGCAATTGACTTGGGTCCAGGTTCATGGAGTGGAACTGAAGTCGCCGTTGGCCGAAGAACTCGGCGTCGGACCCGTCCCAGTTGATCTTGAGCTTGACGGACAACTTGGTGCAGGTCTTCTCTCCAGAAGGGTTGGCCAAATTCGAATCTGCGACACAACCAATCCAGGCTCCGACAGAACCCTTGTAGCGGATGCCCACCGTCAAGGTCTCACCCTCAAACCTCAACTGGCCTTCGACATACTGCTCGGCCGTCGGGTCGTTATCAATCTCCGCTAACGCTTCCTCCGAGAGGACGATCTCATAGGTTCGGACCTCGTCGTCATCAAACAGATACCCCGACTCGCCAGTGAGAAAATTGGTTGTCGTCGCGGCAGTTTTATCAGCGACCTCAACTTCAGGAGCAACGAGTTCGAATTCGGCATCGACTGATGGACTGGATTTGGTCACTTCAGCGGTCGGGACTGCCTCGACAACCTCTGGGCTAATCGTTTGTTCGGACCCCGAGCACGCGCCTACCGCAAAAATAACAAGCACCAAACCAACCAGAATCCGTGCATGGCATCGATTGCGCGTGTTCGTAGTCATTGGCGCCGATAATAGTCCGCCAGTATGTGAGGCTGTCGATTGACCCATGGCTCTGCCGCAGACGAGCGTTTGTAGGGCGCGACCTCGGTTGTGGCACAATCAACAAACCGACTGCCAACTGGGTCGTCGATACCGGTTTCGGTGCAGCGATTTCGAGGTTCCACGTGCCCAATTCTCAAACTCCAACATTCACTACCTTGGTAACTTCCACCGAGGGTGACATTGGCCGGCTTACGCTCAATCGTCCCGACAAGCTCAACCCACTATCGACGCGCACCTTACGGGAACTCGCCGATGCAGCAGCCTGGTTCGACACCCAACGGTCCATAAAAGTAGTCATTGTTTCCGGCGCTGGTCGCGCTTTCTCTGCTGGCGCCGACCTATCGAGTTTCGGTGACGGCGCCGCCAACGATGGGCTCACCGCTCGCGAAGCGGCCGAGACAGGCTGGCTTATGGCCCGGGCTTTGGAACAGATGCGAGCAATTACGATTGCAGCCATCTGGGGGCCATGTGTTGGGGGTGGTGTGGTGCTGGCTGGAGCGTGCGATTTTCGCATAGCCGCCGCCGATACCTATTTTTCAATTCCCGAAGTTGACCTCGGTATCCCCCTGGCTTGGGGCGGCATTCCCCGCCTTGTGCGCGAGATCGGGGCCGTGGCCACCCGCGACCTTGTACTCACGTGTCGCCCGTTTAGCGCCGACGAAGCGAAGTCCATTGGCTTCTTGCACTCAGTCACCGAAACCGCTGACGTCATGAACGAAGCGAACGCGCTTGCCGAACAACTGTCATCAAAATCGTCGCTCACCTTGTACACGACAAAGACGGCCATCAACGCGGCACAAGAGGCCCTTATCCCTACTACAACTGCTTGGTCCGATGCCGACAGTCTTGTTGCCGCTCTGGCTGACCCTGAATCGCGCGAGGTCGGCGCCCGCTATCTGGCACGGATCCGTAAACGTTAAAGCGCCAGGACCTACCAGTCGGTGGATCGGTAGTCTTTCAAAAACTGTCCCCACACGTGGGCGCCGGTTCGAATTCCGGCAATGATTGGGTCGGTTATACGGGCGGCCCCGTCAACGATGTCGAGCGGGGGGTGAAAACGGTGCTCCTGGGTTTTCTGCTGAGCAATTCCTAGTGGATCTTCGTCGCTAACCCAGCCCGTGTCGACACTGTTCATATGAATACCAGACGACTGGTAGTCCGCAGCCGAAGTGCGAGTCATCATGTTGAGCGCCGCTTTGGCCATGTTGGTGTGGGGGTGGCGAGTGGTTTTGAAGCGTCGATAGAACTGCCCTTCGACGGCCGACACATTGACGATGTGTTTGTGATGGCCGACCGTTTTGACCATGAGCGGTTTCAGTCGGGCATTCAAAATGAATGGAGCCACAGCATTAACGAGTTGGGTTTCGAGCAGTTCTACTGCCGAGACCTCGTCTAAAAGCAGTCGCCACGAATTTCGGTCGCGGAGGTCGACTTGTTGCATGTCTTGATCTAACTGCCCAGAGGGGAACAACGCTCCTTGGGCTTCTCGTTCTTCGGGCAGCAGACGGATCTGCGAAAGCTCCGCCGAGTGGGTCATGCCCATTGCTTCAGCGTCGACAACGGTCTCCACTAAGGCGGGGTCCGCCGTTTCAGCACTTGGGAGCAAGTGATACCCCCGGAGTCCTTCATAGTCTCCGAGTAGCCGCTGTTCAGCCGCGGATAGCTCGGATGCTGCAACGGTCTCGCCGGCCATCATGTGTTCGTAGAAATCGGGAGGGCGGCGTACCGTTTGGCAGGCATTGTTGATGATGAAATCCAGGCGATCGTTGCTCTCGATTACATGCTGCGCAAATGCTTCGACACTTGGCGTATGCCGGAGATCAAGGCCAAATATGGCTAACCGGTGGCCCCATTCTGCGAAGTCGGGTTCGGCCGCGTACCGTTTGGCGGCATCACGGGGGAACCGCGTGGCCATGATCAGATCAGCACCGCAACGAAGCAGTTTGATACCGGCTTGATAGCCGATCTTTACTCGCCCGCCGGTCAGTAATGCAGTCATTCCCGACAGGTCGGCAAGCTCGGAGCGCTTCGCAAAGTTTAGGTCGGCGCAGGTCGGACACAGCTGGTCGTAAAAGTGGTGTACGTCCACATAATTAGCCTTGCAAATGTAGCAATGTTGTTCCTCATCCACCGGTCGATACACCGGCTCGGATGCTCCATCGCCGTCCTCCCAATCTTCGGGAGGAAACACATTGGGTGTTGTGAATACGGTCTTCTCCCGTAGTTTCCGTATTCCGGTCTCGGTGAGTACCGCCTCGGCCCGCGCCAGTTTCTCAGCCTTATGTTTACGACGGTTTGCTTTGACCCGCATACGTCGTTCAGCGGGATCAGCACAGAAAATATCGCCCGCAGCATTGACAAATTCGATCCGCTCAGCCTCGCTCAGCTGTCGCATCAACTCCTTGTCAGTGCCAACCCGGCGCATGAGGGTCGTGGCGTTGAGCAGTTCCTGCCGCCACGCTACTGAGCCTGAGTCCGGTATCGATTCGGGGCCATCGTTGTTCACCCCACAAGTATGCCGCTAACCCAATCCCACAGGACCGTGTCCACTATGGCTTCGGTCGCTTCAGTCGCAATCCCACTGACGGTGCTACCCATTTCACCGTCCACGGGGCCGGTTAGCATTAACCCCTGAGCACCACATATTCGTTTCAAGCGGAGCTGCCTTTCGGGTCGATCCGTGTTCTAGCTCAAATTGGTGACTGCGAGTGGGCCACCTCGATATTTCCAAGCAAGTCAGCGGCGACCTATCTTCTTCCAATCAAAAAACCCGTCCGGAGCGCGGAACAGATTGATGTGGGCGACTCGGTGTGGACAACGCTTTCGTTGGTGCTTGACACCTAGGGTCCCGGCGGGTTCAGCAGGTTAGGCACCGTGTGTGAGACAGTTCGTCGCTGCGGACGATGTCGCTGGGCTTGCCGCATAGCTCGCAGGTGAGACTGCTTTCTTCTTGGGCTGCCTCGATGGTCTCGCGCAGCACGGCATAGTCGCGGCTGGTCCAGCTTCGCCGAGAAGTCCGGAGCTTGGGGTTGGCCTCAAACACCATTGAGCCGCCGTCCTGCGATAGCCCCAGCAGGTGATATTCGGGAAATTCGAGTTCAAGGGCACTGTGCAAATCCCACAGTAAGGTCCACCAGCCTTCGCCGAGACTCAACGCAATATCAGCGCCGTGTGTATGGGCGTTCAACGCCGCAACAATCGTTGCCTTCGAAGGGGTGGCCGTACCGGGTTGATCCATACGTTCACTCTACTCAGCCGTCCTAGAAGCGGCGGGTTCAGCATCCGCACGGGTTCCGGCCCTCTTGCAACCCGCTGCTAGGCCTAGAGTCCATATGTCCATCCATCACCATCACATACAGAGCGACTGCTTCAATGACGAAAACCTATCCACAGCACGTGTTCGAAGCCCCAGGCGGAGCGACCACCGTAGTGTTGGTGCGCCATGGCCAATCCGCTGCCGCTGACCTTGAAAATCCAGCAGGAACAGTCGACGGACACAGCGACCCTGAGCTATCGACGTTAGGCGAACAGCAAGCCGAAGCAGTTGGTGACCGACTCCGCTCCGAACCGATAGATGCTATATACGTCACAAAGTTGCAACGCACCGCTCAGACGGCCGCTCCCTTGGTGCGACACCTTGCTGTGCAACCGACAGTGCAGCCTGACCTCCATGAAATATTCCTCGGCGACTGGGAAGGCGGGCTCATGCGGAAGATGTCGGCCGAACGGCACCCGACGTTTACGAAGATGATCGCTGACGGCGAATGGGGCCATGCTCCCGGAGCGGAAACATCCCAAGCCCTCGCTGAACGTACCGTCCCTGCATTAGCGCAGATTCATCATGATCACCCGGGCGAGCGTGTTGCCGCCTTTGTCCACGGGGGTGTCATCGCTGCGCTGCTGCACCATGCGACTGGGGGCCGTCCGTTTGCCTTCCTCGGCGCAGACAATGGGTCGATCCACAATCTGGTTCTCCATGGTGACCGATGGCTGGTCCGCCAATACAACGACGTGACGCATCTCGCTCATTTGAGCTGAACGAAGAAGTCCCGGCCCATTGGGCCGGGACTCTTTGTGTCGAAGGCGGGACTTGAACCCGCACGCCCCGAAGGGCACCAGCTCCTTAGGCTGGCGCGTCTGCCAATTCCGCCACTCCGACAGGATGTTTAGCGTTG
>CAXMUI010000209.1:0-4294 GCA_964196475.1 uncultured Acidimicrobiia bacterium | reverse complement strand
GCCTTCGGAGCGACCGGGGTGCCGCCACACGAAGTCCGCGCCGAAGACCGACGCGGCCTGTTGCGCCAAGGACCCGGTGGCCGCAGTGTCAGCTTGGTATCCGGCAAGCAGTGGCATGTCGTGGGACTGGCCCGACGTGTGCAGGTCGATCAGCAGATCGGCCCCAGCCAAAACTTCGGTGTAAAGATGGTGTGCCAGCGCTGCCGTAGGCCCGCCGTCTATATCTCCGGGAAAAACACGCGCCAGATTGCCGTTATCGGTTGGGTTCGTGCGGCTATCGGCACCAAAGGCAGCCTCATGACACACCGGGACGATGTCGACAGACCCACGGATCAAGCGGATCGGGCCGGCAGCAAGGCGACCGGCGGCCAGGGGGCCCTGCGTCTCGTCGCCGTGGACTCCGCCAAGGACCACCACATGGGGGCCCGATTCGGCGGCCTGGGTGGTCCAGACGTCGAATCCGCCAGCGCTCCCGGCGGAAACTCTGCGATGTGCTGTATTGAACATGGCTCAGACCTCGATCTCTGCTAGAACGGACTCGATATCACTAACTCTGATGTGGCGCGGCGTGTTCTGCTCACCCAGCCGAGTCGCAGATACCGGATCCTTGTGACCAGCACCGGACAAGATGACAACTACTTCGTCGTCCGCGGCAAGTTTTCCGCTTTCCATATCGGCCAGAACGCCTGCGAACGCGGCCGCTCCCGCGGGCTCCACAAACATGCCTTCCTCGCTAGCGAGCCTGCGTTGTGCGTCCCAAGCTTGTTGGTCAGTCACCTCTACGACATGGCCCCCAGATCCGGTGATGGCTTCCGGTGCGTCGAAGTCGAAAAGGACTGGCACCTGCAGCCCGGAGATTGTGGTGTCTATGGCACGGTCGAGAGGATCCAGAGTTCCCCCTAGCGCTCGATTGAGTGTTGGGCAGCCAGCCGGTTGCACGCCGACCAAACGTGGCATCGAGTCGCCGCGTCCGCAGCGCCAGTATCCCCGCCAAATTGATGCCAGCAGTCCACCGCCGCCGATAGGGACATAGACCGCGGTCGCTGTGGGCCGTTGTTCGATGAGCTCAAAGGCGATTGTTTCGGCCCCGCGCATAGCTTCTGGTGCGTAGCGTGCGCCGGTAAGGAAGGCCAGCCAGCCATTTCGTGCCGCCATGGTCTCGATGGCCTGGGCTACGCCTTCGATGTTGTCGAAGGATGATCCGAGTTCGGAAATGATGTTCGCCCGGGCGCCGTGTGCCAAAATTTGCTGCAACTTTCCATCGACAATTCCCGAGGCGGTGAACAACATCACGGGAAAGCCAGCGCGAGAACCGTAGGCCGCGATCGCCGCTCCCCCATTGCCCGACGATGTGCCGACAGCACCGCGCAAACCGTCTCGGGCGATGATCGCCGCGGCCATTGCCGCAATTCGGTCCTTGAACGAGCCAGTGGGGTTCTGATGTTCGGCTTTGAAGGAGACCGTTGGACTGTCAGGCCTCGTAATGTGGGGGGACGTGCTGCTTAGGAGGGGCGTACCTCCCTCCCCCATGACAATGGATGCTGGAGGATCAATCTCGAGAAGCTCGGCAAAGCGCCACATACCCGAACCTTATCCGACTGGTGGCACGGATAGTTCAACAGTTGGAATCCGGCTGCTTGGTAGCGCAAGAGTCGGGAGCCGGTGCCCGACCAGATCAATCGAAGAATGGGTTTGCGATACCCCGTTGAATTTCATAGATCGAGCCTTCGTGAGGGGCGGCCGGGAGGGGCATCCGGACCGGCACATTGACCACCCGTGGTTCGATGGTCGATTCACCGACAACAATCATTTCGTCGTACCTCGCGAGATCATCGATCGTGTCCACCAGCGGAAATGCGTCCACGGAAGCGAACTGGAACAACAACAGATTCCGAGAATGGTCGGACCGGTTTGGCGCCGATCCGTGAACAGTTCTGACATGATGAAACGTAAGCGAACCGGCTGTGCCCACGAGTGGCACAGCCGAAGCGAAATCGACAGTGCTCGCCAGAGGATCGATCGCCCCACAAAAGAAACCATTCGCGTGATGGTCGTGGATCACCCCACGGTGACTTCGGGGAACCACCATCAAGGGCCCGTTGGTCTCATCAATATCGTCGAGCAAGACCCCGACAACCAGCAAGTCATCATTGGTGTGCGGATAAAACGCCCAGTCTTGGTGCCACTCGACGGCGGACCCGCCGCCAGCAGCCTTCAGGTTCAGCTTGCTTTCGTGGAACCGGACCGCCGGTCCGATCAGCTGACCGAGAATTTCGACCAGGCGGGGGTGACGAACTAGCGCGGCCACGCTGGGCATGACGGCGGCGGGCGCCTTAATCCGTCTGACCCTCGGTGCCGCTGGCGTGTGGTCATCCTCAAGGTCATATACCTCGTTATTTTCGCTGATGCTAGATGCTTCGGCGAGCAGTTGCTTGAGCTCACTGCGTACCTGGCCTAGCTCCATGTCTGACACGACATCGGGTACGACCAGGTAGCCCTGTTGCTCGTAGAACGTCACGCCATCACTACTAACTAGCATCAGCAGCCCTCAGAAGATTGTGTTAGCGATCTCAACGACTCGATAATCATCGTCGACGATCGGTATAGCCCGCCACTTATCGAAGGTTGTACAGGGATGGGAGATACCAAATCCGACGAGATCGCCAACCGCTAGTGGATCGGCGGGATCGAGGTCCAGAAACGCGTGTTGGTCGTGAATCTCTGCAACCCGGGCCCCCACAACGGACTCGATGTTTGAGGAACCACGGCGACGGATCTTCTTGAGAATCGGCAGAAGACCATCTGTCGACGCGTCGCGTTTGCCAATTCCTACTAGTGCGCGACCGGACTCAGGTCGCGACAGGACAACGCCCCAGATTTCGATGGCGGCCACCAGCCGATCATCATGGCCAGTTCGCGGCGTCTCCCCCATCGGCGAGGCCTGATGCAGCGAGCCGTCGTCGTGGGTGATGTAACACCCGCTGCGGATAACGACACGCAGAGGCAAAGCTGTTTCCAACCGCGAGAAACGGTCAACAACATGATCAAAGAAGGCGCTGCCGCCAGCGGTGACGATCAACTCAGGACTGGGCTGGAACCAGCCGTTGGCATCGATCGCGTGGGTCACTTCGACTATTTGATCGAGAAACTCCTCAACTGGCTCTGCTACTGGTCGATCGCCCTGCGCCTGGATTATCCCTTCGAACCCGGCGGTTCCGGTCAGAGCCAGGTACGGCGACCGTGCCGCTTCGGCCGCGACGACTAGTGCCTCGTCGATCGTGCGTAACCCAGTCCGTCCTCCCGGAATACCCATTTCGAGCAACACTGGCAATGGACGAGCAGGACGGACGCGGGCCAAGGTCTCATTCATGATTTCGATGCCCGCGATCGAATCGATATAGCAATACACCTCAAAGCCTTCGGACATCGACTTCGCTAGCCACTCGATTTCGCCCGGAACGACAACTTGGTTGGCGATGATGACTCGATCCACGCCAGCTTCCCTCATCATTTTGGCCTGCCACGTCGTCGCAGCCGTCATTGCCCAGGCGCCGTCGCGGAGTTGACGTCGGAAAAGCGCCGGCGCCATGGTCGTCTTGCCGTGCGGCGCAAGCGACACGTTGCTGCGCTCACAAAAGCGCTCCATTGCCTTGCTGTTGTGATCGATCGCAGACTCAAACAAAACCGCGACTGGGTACGGCACATCGGCATCAAAGATCGACCACCCGACCCCTTCGCCTGAACCGAGGGGGAACCCTTTGCCGTTCACCACTGCTAGCTGATCGCTACCAGGGTTCGCTTCGAATTCTTGCTGTCGTTCAAGATCCATGATGCAACTCGCCTCTAGGCGTCGTGGTTATGGTTGCCTGCAGAATACCGCAAGAGCCGCCAGAATCGTTCCAATGAGAGAAACGATTGTTCCATTCTGTAACCTGGTGGCACCCAAGCCTGGACGTGCACGGTGTTCGTCCGCTTCGTGGCGTACGGCCGCCCAATTTAGTTAGAGGAACGAGACAGCGCAATGTCCAGAACTATCACCGTTGCCGCAGCCCAGTCTGGGCCGGTCCACCGAAACACCACCCGGGCCGAAGTGGTCGAGCGAATGCTTATTCAGATGCGCCAAGCACACCATGATGGCTGTCAACTTGTCGTCTACACCGAATCTGCGTTGACTGCGTTCTTCTCCCACTGGTGGATCGACGATGAGGACGAACTCGACACGTGGTTCGAAACCGAGATGCCCGGACCCGCTACCCAACCCCTATTCGATGAGGCCGCTCGCTTGGGAATCGGC
>CAXMUI010000208.1:0-7799 GCA_964196475.1 uncultured Acidimicrobiia bacterium | reverse complement strand
CGGAGGCAATACGCCACAAGCTTCGATGGCAATGTTGGGTGAGCAGATCGTCAATGGCGAACTCGACGTAGGCGTACTGGTCGGTGGTGAATCGGTTTATACCCGCCGCCAGTTGCGTAAGCTCGATCGGGAGTTGGTTACGTCGGGTGCCGAGCTTGATCCCGCCGTCAAAGTGGGGCCGGCATATGACATGGCCGATCCTGCGGCCGAGGCAGTGGGCCTCGACATGCCAGTGCAAATTTACCCGCTATTCGAATCCGCTATTCAGCTGGCTTCTGGCCGCTCCCCGGCTGAGCACATGGCTCACGTCGGCCAGTTGTGGGAGGGGTACAACAAGATCGCAGTAGCCAACCCGTTTTCCTGGTCGCATCGGGCTATGACGGCCGATGAAATCGTTACGCCAAGTGCTGACAATCGCATGATCGTGGAGCCGTACACAATGGCCATGGTCTCCAACTGGTTTGTGGATCAATCAGCAGCGGTGATTGTGTGCTCGGTCGATGCGGCCCGCCGAATGGGGATCTCGGCAGATAAGTGGGTCTACCTGCACAGCAACGCCGAGGCCGCCGCCCCTGTCAAGATTTCCGAACGCGACCGCTGGGATCGATCACCCGCGATCTACGAGTCAGGTACCGCCGCACTGAACCTCGCTGGCATCGGTGTGGACGATGTTGCCACACTGGATTTGTATTCGTGTTTCCCGTCGGTGGTGCAACTCACCATGAGCGAGCTTGGGATCGGCATCGATCGGCAGCTGACCCAAACGGGCGGCCTCACGTTCTTCGGCGGACCGATGAACAACTACGTCACCCACTCCCTTGCCTCAGTCGTCGATGGTGTGCGCGAAGTCGGAGGCTATGGACTGGTTCACGCCAATGGCGGTAACGCCACGAAACAGGCCTTCGGTATCTACGGGGCAGCGCCACCAGCCGAAGGGTTCCGCTCCACCAACGTGCAAGATCAGGTAGATCGCTACCCAAGACGTATCTGCATCGCAGATCACGATGGCCCATCGGATTTAGAAGCAAGAATTGTGCTTCACGACAAGTCCGGCCCAACAGCAACAGTCGAATCAAGACGCACAAAAGCAGGAGCTAGATTCTTCACCAGAGAAGAGATGTAGAGCGGGTGCCTAGGCGGCGAAGAGCAATAGGTAGAGCTACTCCGCCGTGGCGGCGTAGCGGGCCATTACATCTTCTGCTTTGCCGTGATTCTCGTAGGCAAATGCGAGGTCTTTAAGAAACTGGTCGACGTGTGGCGCGTGGCCCGGCGAGACCATGAAATGTAGGCCTTCGTTTTGGCGATCGAGGCGCCAACCCTTTGCTTCCATGACGTCGGCGATGGCGTCGGTGTCTTTGGTGTCCGATGTGAAACAAGCCACGCACATTTCTGGTTCGTGCACGGTGCGCAGATCGCCGATCGAGCGGATTCCGGCGAGCATGGCTTTGGTCGTGTCACGCACAACCTCGGCCTTGGCCAACAGTCCGGCGTACCCGAGATGTTGCAACGTGGCCCATGCCCCGGCGATTGGGGGAGCGGGGCGGGTGCCCGCAGGTGTGGCCGAGGCGTAGATGCCGCCGGGCCAGTCGTCAAAGATGAAGTGCTGCTTGGAAAGGAAGGACCGGTCGTTGTACAGCACGACGGAGGCGCCCTTATAGCTATAGGCATATTTGTGGATGTCGGCGGACAACGAAGTTACGCCGGGAACGGACAGGTTCCAAGGCGGAACATCTTCGCCGAGCGCCTCCCAAAACGGCAGCATCCAGCCCCCCAGACAGGCATCGACGTGGCACAGCAAATCGCGCGATGATGCGGTGTCGGCGATTTCGGTTATAGGGTCGATCACGCCATACGGATAGCACGGTGCCGAACCCACCAACAGGATTGTGTTTGCATCGATCGATGCTTCCATCGCTGCGACATCAGCACGTCCATCGTCGCCAACGGGGATGCGGCGAATCTCCATTTGTAAGTAGTGACCAGCCTTGGTAAAGGCAGGATGTACGGTCGACGGAACAATTGCTACGGGCCTAGCAATACCCCGGTCCAAGGCAATGTCTCGGGCGGTTTGCAACGCACAAAAAATCGACTCAGTACCACCACTAGTGAGCGCACCACAACGTTGCGGACCCCCCAACAAATCGGCGGCCATAGACACGAGTTCCTTTTCCATTCGCAGCAGCGTCGGGTAAGCAAATGGGTTCAGCGCATTGTCATGCAAATACTCGTTGGCCATCGCATGGTGAATGCGCTCAAGGTCGTCATCGGCCGAGTTGTATACCAAGCTAAATGCTTTGCCGCCGCGCCAATCGATGTCGTCGGGTCGTAGCGCGCCAATATCGTCAAGCACCTCATCGACCGTGCGGCCATTGGGTGGGAGTACTGCGTGATCTGCCATCAGATTTCCCTTCCTCGTGTGAGCAGAGTCTGACAGATCGCAGGGGTCAAACGCTATTAGCGGCGTACCCGCCACCGAATCCGGAAAAGTTCAAACAACATCTTGATTCCGTCAACAACAGGATTGACCGTCGAGCCTTCATGATGGGTCCAAGTCACGGGAATTTCAAGGACAGTATGGTTGGTGCGCTCCGCTCGGGCCAACAGTTCAACATCGAAGGCAAAACCCGACGAAACCACCTGGGGAAAGATGGTGCGAGCAACCGGACCCCGCATGACTTTGAAACCACACTGGGTGTCGTGCGACGAACTAAGACCAAGAACACGGATGACCTTATTGATGAATCGCCCACCCAATTGTCGGCGGGCCGGTTGATCACGGGGAATAACCGAATCGGGGTGCTTCCGACTAGCCATAGCTACAGCAGCGCCGGTGTGATCGAGTTTCGTAATCGCCGGACCAATTGCATCGAATCCAACCGAAAGGTCAGCGTCGAGAAAGACGACGTAGGGAGAAGACGTCAAAGCCACGCCAGCACGGATCGCAGCACCCTTGCCCTGATTTTTTGGAAGGGAACGCACGACTACGCGTAACGTCGGATTCGGAACCGGGTTAGCAGCGACTGCGTCACGCAGCAGTTGTCCGGTGCTATCGGTTGACCCATCATCGACCAGGATTATCTCCGCTGAACCAAATGCCGGATTCCAACGTCGAATCGCCTGAATCAGCGCATCGCAACGAGCGGCTTCGTTGTAGCAAGGGACAACCACACTCACGACCGGTTTCGTCTTTGGGCTACGAGTGGAGAGTGTCGGACCGGTCAGGTTGGTCGAAGGGGCGATCACATAATTCATTGCCATGTTCTTCGGCATCCATACCCAGAAACATGAGCCAAACGAACTAATTTCTTGTTTATCTTTACCGAGTCCATGCCGATAGACACTTGATGACCAAACTCGCTCCTATGAGCAATCGACCCGTTCTTGGCACCGCTAGTGGGTTAGCCACCGTTGCTGCTCTGGCTTACCTCATTTCCCGTGTGGTGAAGTCAACAATTGATCCGGATTTGTTTTGGCATTTGCGTACCGGTGATGTCATTGTCCACGATGGAATCCCTCGTGAGGACATCTTCTCATTTACGATTCCGGGAAACGAGTGGATCACGCACGAGTGGCTTAGCCAGGTGGTTGGGTGGGCGGCCTACAGCTTGGGTGGATTGGGCGGCGTTTCCGTACTGTTCGCAGGAGTAGGCGGTATCTGCTTGGCCTTCGTCTATAGGACGGTTTCCGGTGGGCCCTTGATGAAGACGGTGCTCACTGTTTTTGTCTTTCAGATAGCTCAAGTTTCCTTTGGTGCCCGGGTGCAACTGTTTACCTTGGCGTTTGCTGCGATTTTTGTGTGGCTAGTCGAACGAGTTCGTCGTGGGGAGGCACCTAGCCGATCGCTCTGGTGGGCGGTGCCCATGACGTTCGTGTGGGCCAACCTTCATTCTGGGTTTCTTCTTGGCGTAATAATTTTGGCCACCTACGCAGTTGGCGACTATGCCCAACGTCGCTGGGTTGAACCCACAACCGAAACACTTCCCTCATCAACAGTGGCGCTCCTCGCTAAGGTCACTGCCGCCTGCTTCGCCGTTGCAATCATCAATCCATCCACCTGGAAACTCTGGTGGTATCCGATTGCGACATTACGGTCCGAGGCAATGCGGGCAGTAATTTCGGAATGGCAATCTCCCGATTTCCATAGCTCGATTTTTTACCCATTTGCGGTGCTTCTCATTGGTGGAGCCGTGGTCTTTGGCGCCAGTACCCGCAAACTCACCGTCACTGATGTGTTGTTGTTTGGCGGCACGTGCGCCGCTGGCTTGAGCTCGTTGCGTCATGTTTCTTTGGCCGCTGTGGTGGCGGTGCCCGTCCTCGCCCCGCATCTAGTTTCGGCGTTGGAACGTACCCGGCTAGGCGGCTGGGCGAATGGCTCCAGAGACTACAAGCTGTCGGCCGGCCCACCAGTCGCCATGGCACTTTCTGGGCTCCTTATTGCCGTTGGGATTGTCGGAGCGGCATCAACATTGAGGAACAATCAGGCCACGATCGAGACGTTGTATCCAGTTGATGCAATCGACTTCATCGATTCCAACGGTCTCAACGATACGCATGGATATAACTCCTACCGCTACGGCGGCTACCTCATTTGGACGGGCCACGAAGTATTCATTGACGGGCGTGCGGATGTGTATTGGGATTTCTTGTGGGACTATCGCCAGGTATCGAATGCGCTACCTGGATGGGAAACCGTCGTAGATGAGTTTGATCTGCAATGGGCCCTTACCCATTCGGATGAAACAATTCACAAGGTTCTCGCGGTGAGCCCCGAATGGTCTGTCGGCTACGAAGATGATGTAGCAACGGTGTATCTCCGCACTGAATCGTCAAGCTGATCCCAGATCATTGGTTCGCGTCGAGTTGAACAACTAACGTTCGCCCATGAGCGAACCGCAACTGCATTACCGGACCTGCCCCCTTTGTGAAGCAACCTGTGGGCTAGAACTCACCGTGATCGACGACCGGGTGACTCGTATCCGCGGCGATCGGGCCGACGTGTTTTCGAAGGGGTTCATCTGCCCCAAAGGTTCGGTTTTGCAACGAGTGCACGAAGACCCTGACCGGTTGCGTAAGCCCATGATTCGTCGGGGAAGTCCCGACGATCGCGACAGTTGGGAAGAAGTCAGCTGGGACGAAGCCTTTGCGGCAATTCGCGAAGGCCTGGCGCCGCTACTGACGGGCGACCGTGATCAAGTGGCCGTGTTCTTGGGCAATCCTGGTGTTCACAATCACGCGACGGCAATAGGTAGCGGACTCATGCTCCACGCCCTCGGAACAAAGAATCTCTACACCGCGAGCACGCTCGATCAAATGCCTCGCCACGTGAGCGGCGGACTCATGTTTGGGTCACCTGGGGCAATTTCGGTTCCCGATCTTGATAGGACCGATTATCTGCTCATTCTTGGTGGGAATCCGTATGTGTCCAATGGTTCGCTCTGCACCGCTCCTGATTTCCCCGGTCGACTCCAGGCGCTAAAAAAGCGCGGTGGTCAACTCGTCGTGGTGGACCCTATTCGGACTCGCACCGCCGAAGAAGCTACCGAGCACATTGCTATCCGGCCAGGCACCGACGCCCACCTCATGGTTGCGTTAATGCACGAGATCTTTGCAACGGACATGGTTGCGGCCGAACGACTTAGCTGCCTCAATGGATTTGACGGATTGGCTGATTTGGTCGAACCATTTAGCGCCGAGGCAGTGGCCCCGTTGTGTGGCATACCTGCGCAGCAAATCCGGCGCATTGCCGCCGAACTTGCTGCCGCTCCGAGTGCGGCAATTTATGGTCGGATGGGAGCCCATACAGTTCCGTTCGGCACGATTGCCGCTTGGGCTGCCGATGCGTTGGCTGCCATAACCGGCAACCTCGATCGACCCGGCGGAAACATGTTCGCCCGAGCACCTCACGCCCGTCCCGACCCCTCGAAGCCTGGCGGTCGAGGTTGGACAACGG
This sequence comes from uncultured Acidimicrobiia bacterium, assembly GCA_964196475.1. Taxonomy (GTDB): domain Bacteria; phylum Actinomycetota; class Acidimicrobiia; order Acidimicrobiales; family JAHEJN01; genus CAWKZT01. The sequence goes on along the minus strand of CAXMUI010000208.1, from coordinate 1,849 downwards.
GTCGGTGGGAAAGCCGCGTTGCCGCGAGTCCCGAAATCAAGAATGAATATCCAATCGCCATCTTGCCCGAGGAGATCACGACGCCTGGTGAGGGTCAGGTGCGAGCGTTCATTACGGTGGCGGGAAATCCGGCCCGATCCGGACCCAACAGCGAGCGGTTCGAAGCGGCTTTGACCCAACTCGATTTCATGGTCTCGGTCGACCCCGCCCTAAACGAGACGACGCGTTTCGCCGACGTAATCCTTCCTCCGCCGTCGCCATTGGAACGGAGTCATTACGACGCTGCGTTCTACGGGTTGTCGGTGCGAAATGTGGCTAACTTTTCGCCGGCGTTGTTTGAACCAACAGGCATGACTGAAGAGGAGATTCTGACCAACCTTGCAGTGATCATGAGTGGACTCGAAATGGATGCACAGGACTATCTGCAGAGCTTCCTTGAAGGTGAAATCGCTAAGGAAATAGGACGGGCCACATCACCAATCGCTGGCCGCGATAGTGCGGAGATTCTTGCTGAACTCGGTGGCGAAACCGTGCCGGACAAACTCATGGATCTTCAGATTCGAGTGGGTGCCTACGGTGACGGGTTTGGCGCCAAACCCGACGGAATTAATGTCGATCACCTTCTTGAGGTCGAACATGGCGTTGACTTTGGGGCGCTCGAACCGAGATTGCCACTGATGTTGCGCACAGCATCGGGTCAAGTTGAACTCATGCCCGAACCCATCGTCGCGGACTTCGAGCGATTCACTGCCACCCTTGAGGACCCCGAATGGACCGATGACGCCATGCGGCTAATTGGTCGGCGGCACCTGCGGTCAAATAACTCGTGGATGCACAATGTGCGGCAACTTGTTAAGGGCAAACCGCGTTGCACCCTGCTGATGCACCCCGACGATGCAGCGGTCGCCAACCTGAGCGATGGCGACCCAGCAATTGTCTCGTCACGCGTGGGAGAAGTCACGGCACCGGTTGAGATCTCCGATGCCATCCGACCTGGTGTCGTTAGCCTGCCGCATGGGTGGGGTCACGATGCACCAGGAACACAAATGGCGGTGGCGGCTGAGCACGCCGGCGTCAACTCCAATGTCCTCACTGACCACGATGACCGTGATCCGCTCTCGGGAAACACCGTCCTCAATGGGATTCGCGTAACGGTGGGTGCCGCTACGTAAACGAGGGTTCAACTACTCAGCGGTCTGGCCGCAAGAACACGGGATTAGTGGCCGTCGAACGATCGGCATTGTACTGGTAGCCGTTGCTGTCAAAACTGGTGATGGCCCGGATGCTTTTCACGCGGTTTTGAATCAGCCAAGCTGCCATTGCGCCGCGGGCTTGCTTGGCGAAGAAGCTAATCATCTTGTATTCGCCGCTGGGGCTAGGGTCAAGAAAACTTGGCGTGATGATCTGTCCGTTGATGAGTTTGGGTCGAACGGACTTGAAGTATTCGTTCGATGCGCAGTTGATAAGCACGTCTGGCCCAGGACTAGCAGCGAGCGCTTCGTTGAGTGAGTTCGTGATGGTCTCGCCCCAGAATTCGTACAAGTTCTTGCCAACGGGATTGCGGAGTTTGCTACCCATTTCGAGACGGTACGGCTGGATGAGGTCGAGGGGTCGAAGCACGCCATACAAACCCGACAAGATGCGGAGCGTTTTTTGGGCGTGGGTGAAATCGCGTTGGGAAAAGGAGTTCGGTGCGTCCATTCCGATATACGTATCGCCGTTAAAGGCCAATATCGCTGGACGGGCGTTCTGGGGAGTGAACGGAGGCTGCCAGTCTTGGAAGCGCTCAAAGTTGAGTTCGGCCAGCGGTTCCGACAGCGACATGAGCTTGCCGATTTGTGCGGGTGAC
>CAXMUI010000207.1:0-3915 GCA_964196475.1 uncultured Acidimicrobiia bacterium | reverse complement strand
CTGCTGACGTGAAGGGTTGAGTCTGGAAAGTCCAGATACTGCTGCAGGCATCCCTCGCTCAGGGTTGTCTCATACTCCTCAGTGTCAATGAGTTCGTCGGTGGCGGGGAGCGGACAGTCTCCGGGCGGATCGTTGTCGGCGGCATTCTGGGCAACGACCAGGAAATCGGAGTTGCGGTCGCGCCCGGTCTCGGATGGCACCGCGTCCGACTCTTCACGTTGATCGGCGTCGCCACTAGAACCGCATCCGCTCACGATTATCACACCGACCGCAACCGCTACCGCCGCCGTCCAAACGCCTCGGGTTGGTCTGGACACGTTCAACTCCTGTCGCTCACTCGCGACGCTCCCGTTGTCGCTAGGCGGGTTCAATGTGAGGAATCAGTCTGCCACGCTCACCAGACAGGCGCCTCCCGCAGCCTGGGTCAACTCGGCGGTGTCACCCGCGACGGGGGCCCAAGCGTCTGTATAAGTAAGAGCCAATAGTCTCGGCTCCATTGGGAGGTCGCCATGCTCAGGGGTATCAAGAGTTGGGTTAAGCCCTGGGCTGTGTCCGCGACCGTGGGTTTGCTCATCTTTGGGGCCTTCCATCAGGTTCTCGTAGCGTGGGCCCCTGGCGTTTTTGTCGGCTTGCCGGTTGCGCTCGTGCTGTCGATACCGATTGTCGCGGCTTACGCGGCGATAACCCGTGATCATTTCAAACCGTCGGGCCTTACCTTCGGTCTCGTCATTTTCGCTGGATTCGTGCCTCACTACGCACTGATCACTATCGCCATGTGGGACCGAACCTTCGATGATGGGCCCCGTGGTGGGTGGGCATTGCTCGACAGCCGTCGCGAGCGGTCTGCAGCATGCCATTTCGCTCCTAAGCATCTCAACACACCTGCGGTTACGTGACCAGTAATGTTGCAGCCAGACGCGGGCAGACATGCGAGCAGTGGTGGGAGGTTCGCCATGGGTCATAACAACCGAGGGTTGGGAGTCATCGACTGGATGACGCGGGCGCTCACGCTCATCATCACAATCAGCGTTGTGGGCGGGATCGCCGCAGCAGCGGTCGGGGGCTCCTTGACTGATCTTGGTAGCGGCTACGGAGGCCTTTACGGGGTGCCCGATATTTCGTTGAGCGCTGTGGCTCTATTCATGGGGATTCCGGCCGCTGTCATCATCCGACGCCGACTTGGACCCGAAACTGGACGAATGCGAATCGCTGTGTTGGTGATCGGCGGGGTCTGGGTGGTTGCCTTCGGGTATTCAATGGTGGCCCACATGACCGATCCTTGCGACAACGGCTGGTTCGATGCCCAAAGCCAGATCGGCTCGCAACCCCTGTGTGAACGTTTCGGATCCGAACTCAGCTGGAACACCCGCTTTCACCTACTGGCCCACGCCGCTCCGGCCGCGGTGCTCCTGGGCGTGTACATCTACATCATCAAACGCTGGGCCCAACCCAAGGGATTCGACACCGACAAAAAGACGGAACCGCCTTTCTGCCACCCTGTTCTCTAACGCCGCTGTCAATCCCGTTAGAAAACACCCATGCATTCGACCTAGTCACACACAGCCGACGCGAACGTAAACATCACGATTTTTCCGTCCTCTACAACCACTTCGTTACCGGTACCGACACAGGTGTGGGCACTACCTCTGAAGACGTGATCCCAGGTGACGGCGTTGTCGGCGACCACAAGGTTCGATATCGAATACGCCTCGCCCCCTGGCGCATGAACGCTGAACTTAAGGAGTTCTTCTGCCCTGATCGCTTCAGCGCCTTCGAATCGCTCCTTTCCGTTAATAAACAGGGCGTCTTGCGCGAAGAAGGCCATCACCCGGTCGATGTCCTGAGCGTTGTAGGCGGCGATGTAGCCCTCGACAACCTGCTCCGGATCGGAGTCCCGTGAAAATGCTGACCCATCGCCGCTACAGGCTGCGATGACGCTCGTTCCTGCAAGTATGAGCATCACCACGAACGAGATTTGCTTCGTCACATCGCGACCTTTCAACGGAACCGATTGCGCCAACTATGTTATACCAACACGTCTTCCCGAGCGGAAGGTCGACGGCTCTGGATCACGCTCACCGAGCGCGGACCTCATCGATAAGAGCCCGCAGGAGTGATCGAGCAATCGCTGTCATCCGGGCAACTGGGCGTCCCCGATCAGTGATAGTCACCGTCTCCCCACCGCACCCTCGGGTACCACCACCGACTCATTCTGCTGTACACAATCGGAGCGCATACGGCGGTACATGGAAGGTTTGCTGATGTTTAGCCAGCAACTAGTGGGTCTACGGCGAATGTGCCTTCGTTCAGGGTCCCAAAAAGGGTGATCTCGTCTTCGGTGTAGGTGGTTCCCTCCAAGAAGACGAGGTCGGGGACCTCACTCAAGTCGAGATTGCTCACCACAATGCTCTCACCATCACAGCCATATTTTTCACCAAGTCCTGTAAGGCTTTCACACAGTTGGAGTCCGGCGCCGTCATCGAAGAGGTGCCCGTGTACGGCGATTATCCCGGCAGCATCGGTGACCAAGGCTTCGGCGATGGTCAGTCCCCCGTCGACGGTCATTCCCAAAGTCGCAACGTCACCGGTGGCCTCAGATCCCACATCGCCGTCAGCCGTGTCGGGTAGGTCCTGAACCACGGGGTCCTCGACCAAAGTGTCTTCGCACTCGGGCTCATCCGGGACGCATGCTCCCGAAAGAACAGGCGCATCGGAGTCGGCGTCGGCCAGAGGAAGTCCACCGTCGACGTCGCCGATTTGGGGCACGTCGCCAGTGATTACCGCAGCGTCGTCGTCAGAGCCACAGCTGGCCGCCACCAACATGAACGCGGCAAGCGCAACTAGTAGTAGACGGAAGTGTCGGTTGGTCAACATGATTTGTTCCTTGTCATTCATCGTTTGTTGAACCCGAATATTTCGTCGAGTCAACTCGAACTTCGAGCGACCAATTCGGATTCCTAACTAATACGACGATCCAAACCCCCCCTGTGGTTCCCGGTTTAGTTTTCTTCTTTCGGGAGCGCTGGTTGCTATCGCAACACATCCTCCACCGGACAGAACCCATACTGGGGCCGCGGGTTTCAGTAAGCTCCCAGCACCTGCGACAACAATAAGATAATGAGACGATGAAAAACGTTCCAATACCGAGCCGCGACGAGGACTTCACCGCCGACCCCGCCGAACTGTTCTTCGACCTGAGCTTCGTCTTTGCGTTCTCCCGGCTGGTCTTTCACCTGGTGCACCACCCGACCCTCGATGGGTTCGGGGAGTTCGTCCTGCTCTTCAGCCTGATCTGGCTGGCCTGGACCAACTTCACCTGGGCCGCCAACGCCGTCGCCGGCAACAGCCGCTTCGTGCGTTCTATCTTCCTGACGGCAACCGCCATCAGCCTGCCCATGGGCGCATCACTCGAGGCACCCTTCGGAGCGGGGTCGATCGTCTTCGCCGTAACCGTGTCGGCCATCTTGGCCATGCCCATGGCCACCAGCGCAACCCTGCTCAGCCACGACAAGGAAGTGCAGTCATCAAATTTGCGCTATTTCCTCTTTACCCTCGTCGGCATCGCTCTGGTGCTGGTCGGCGGCTTCACCGATGATGCCTGGCAAAAGGGTTTTTGGCTCGCCGCTGTTGCGTGGCTCATCTACAGCACTCTCGACGCGGGTGACGGCGACTGGCTCGTGCGTCCCGGGCACTTCGCCGAACGGCACGGCCTCATAGTCATCATCGCCTTGGGTGAAATCATCGTTGCCATCGGGGCGCCCGCCACAGAGGCGTTGTCCGATGGCGGCAGTTTCGACGGCAAACTCATTGCTGCGATGACCGCATCGGGTGTTCTCGTCGGGATGTTGTGGTGGTCCTACTTTGACCGGCCCCTTCCCGCCCTCGAATACCGCCACCAACAACTCACCCACGCCA
>CAXMUI010000206.1:0-1869 GCA_964196475.1 uncultured Acidimicrobiia bacterium | reverse complement strand
AAGAACAAAACTTCGTCGACCCGCTCGACACCATCAACCGCTTCGAGCACCTGGTTAACGGTGGCCGCGTTCAGGTCAGTATCGAAAGGCCAACCCTTTCCTTCGGATCCTCCCGTAATGGGGTTGAGATATGTGTACAAGACCTCGAGCGCACGACTTCGTACGACACCTGCTGGGCGGCCAGGCAGCGACTTCATGAGGGCAGTAATACTTACCCCTTGATAGTAGGGCGTACCAATTTCGACCTCGGTACCCAGAATTCGACGTCCATCGAGTCGATCGCTCACCTTCTGAATCATTGGCTGAGGAAGCGCATAAGCATCGAGATCGGCTTGTTCTTCGACGCCCTCAACAGCAGGGACAATTAATAGACGTATTGGTTTCCCAGGCTCTACAGGCGCCAAACACCGAGCGCGAGCGATCGCATGATCGGCACCAAGAGCGACACGCTCATAATCGGAAACCGTTACGGCACGCTCGCCCGTTCGCAAAGTGGCGGGACCACGCAACTTGACGTTCTCGACAGACTCGGCATCGACACCGCCGATGGCGGGTTCTATGTTCTCGACCCTACTTACATAGGGAACCGTGGTGCGCAGAGCGGTAAGCGTACGACTTCCGACATTGCCCCTCGCCCCTCCACCGTGACGATACTTCGCCACCGAAATATCGGCGCCACCTGCAGGGATCGCTCCGTGCTGCTTGCTGGTGCCGTCGGGGTTACGAATCAGCGGCCCAAACACAACCTCGCCGGTTGTGTTTTGCCAAACGTAGTGCTTGTCTTGTGGGTTCGAACCGGTGAAGTCGTCGACTTCTTTCCACTCCTCTACCCCAGTGTCGGTGCGCACCACGATGCCTTCGCCGCGGCGCCGCGGGAGGACTGGCACAGATCCAACAACAAATCGTTGATCGGCTTGTCCATCGGAGATGCCCAGGAACTCGGCTTCAATTGCTCGCGAATGTTCGGCAGTAACGGTGCCACCAACCGCGGTGGCATCGAGAGTCCGAATTTGTGGTGAGGCTCGGTAGCCGGATTGGCCCGGGGAGGTGGGCAGCAACACTGCCCGAATCCAATGAGCTTGCGTGTCGTTGAGGGTGAGTGGTGCGTGCTGGCGCGGGACCAACATGGTGACAGAACCGTCCCGATTGAGACCACCGGTTGTATCGCGGTACACCTTTACTGGTGCCCAAGCTTCGCCGTTCCATACCTGCCACATCAATGGTGCATTGTTGGGGTCGACACCGATGCCTTCGATGCTGGCGCGAATATCAAGACGTGTCGCCATACCCGACAGCGAACGGTCGAACCCGAGGTAGAAAGCTTCGCCTGGGGTGAGGGAGGGAAAGCAAACCACGCTCTCGCGGTCGTAGCCAAGTTCGGCCCATACGTCGGTGAAGCTGTCTTTGCCATCGGAAACCATTGCGCTGGTTGTTTCGGGCGACACCACTGTGAGTGGCTCGATGGTCGTGAAGATGATCGGGTCGTCGTCGGTGTTGGTGGCAACTTCGGTTCCGAGAGGGAGCACGACGTTGTCGGTTTCCCCGGGAACGACCCAGAACGTGAGATCTGCGGTGGCCGCTGTAGCGGAGAAGGATTCGACGCCGACCAAATTAAGCATGCGAGTGTAGAACGCATCGGGAACCTGATTGAGGCGAAACATTGTCATTTCGCTCATCCAGGCAAAGAGCTCAATCAGCGCTACGCCGGGATCGGACAAATTGTGATTTGTCCACTCTGGGCAGTAGGTAGGAATAAGCCGCTTGGCCTCATCAACAAGGTCCTGGTAGTTGCGGTCGTCGAGATTAGGAACTGGAAGACTCATCGGGGGGACTCCTCCCCTTCGTGGGGAATCATGTAGAAGGGATAGA
>CAXMUI010000205.1:0-1546 GCA_964196475.1 uncultured Acidimicrobiia bacterium | reverse complement strand
AGTGACGGTCTGGTTGGTACCAATGATGCCGCCGAATGCCGAAACAGGATCGCCAGCATTTGCCTTCTCGTAGGCATCAGCAACGTTGCTGCCTACTGCCAAACCGCAGGGGTTGGCGTGTTTGACAATCGCCACGGTCGGTTCAACACTGATGTTCCAGGCCAGTTGCCAAGCGGCTTCGGTGTCGTACAGGTTGAGATAGGACAACTGTTTACCATTGTGTTGAATGGCCGTATCCCACCACCCTTCGCTGTTGGTGTAGCGATAACGCGCCCCAACCTGATGCGGGTTCTCGCCGTAGCGAAGATCCTGTACCCGGTCGAGTGCGAAGTGAATAGAGTCCGGAAGCCGACCATCAGTGTCGGAGGATTCATCGGTGTCGTCAAGCCAGCGCACGATCGTGGCGTCGTAAGCTGCGGTGTGTGCGAATGCCGCCCGCGCCAGACGGCGACGGGTAGCCAACGACAACTCCGCACCGGTTTGCAGTTCGTTCAGCACGGCTGCATAGTCGGCGGGTGTGGTGACTATGCCCACGGCGGCGTAATTCTTCGCCGCCGCCCGCACCATTGTCGGGCCCCCTATATCGATCATTTCGATGGAGGGATCGGCATTGAAGGGGTACAAATTTGAGACCACGAGATCGATGGGCACGATTCCTCGCTCAGCCAACTGTGCCAGATGCTCGGGCTTGGAACGGTCGGCCAAAATCCCTCCGTGAATCACGGGGTGCAAGGTCTTTACTCGACCACCAAGCATCTCGTCGGCTCCGGTCACTTCGGCAACTTCGCGTACTGCCAACCCTGCGTCACGCAGGATGGCAAAGGTTCCGCCACTGGAAACGAGTTCCCACCCGAGTTCAGTCAGACCCGAGGCGAACCCGACAATGCCTTCTTTATCGAAAACCGAGAGCAAAGCCCGAGGCGCATGAAGCGGTGGATTAGTCATGATCAGAATTACCAGTCAGAGGAAGCAGTGTTAACGAACGGCGCGGCATTTAGAGGACGCTTCCTCGGTCGAGGATCTTTTGGAGAGTTGCCGGGTAAAGCTCTCGCTCGACCGCTTTGATTCGTTCGTGCAACGAAGCAACGGTGTCGGTCTCGCGAACGGCAACGGCCGCCTGAGCCAGGATTGGTCCGGCATCGACGTCGAGCGTCGCCATGTGCACCGTGGTCCCGGTCACCTTTACGCCGTATTCCATGGCATCTTCAACAGCACGCCAGCCAGGGAACGATGGGAGCAATGCCGGATGCGTGTTGACGACTTGCCCGGCATAGGCATCCTGCAACGGTTGACCCAAGATCGTGCCGAAACCGGCCATCGCAATAAGTTCAATATTTGCGTTCTGGAGACACGCCACCAGTTTGGTTGTGTACCCGTGGCGATCGAAGTCAGCCGCAAATGAGGATCGAGTAACGACTGCGCAGGAAAGTCCGGCGGCGGCCGCGATTTCGGTCGCTCCGCATGGTCGATCGGTCACCACCAAGGTCACCTCGACCCCGGCTTCGATGATCGATTGAAGGATAGTGCCACTCCCTGAGGCCAACAC
>CAXMUI010000204.1:0-3188 GCA_964196475.1 uncultured Acidimicrobiia bacterium | reverse complement strand
ACAACCAGTGACACGAGAAACACCCCAAACATCCAAACGGTCGGGTTCTTCCACATGGCGACCGCCGGGGCGCCGCGGTGCGAGGCGCTTGGCCGGATGGTCTTCTTGCGGTCCTGGCTCTTTGGTTCGGCAGCTATCGTGGTCATGAGGTTATGATACAGATTATGAGTATCATGTCAATACTATTCGGTAGGGAAGGTGGGATCGCGTGGCTCGGCCTCGGGTAACGGAGTCGGAGGCGGTGCTGGAAGCGGCTAGCCGTCGACTGGCGTCGCATGGCATCGCCGGCACGACCGTCGACGACGTAGCCGCCGAGGCTGGAGTTTCGCGCGCCACCGTCTACCGCTACATCGGCGGCAAGAACGAGATCGTGCCGGCCGTGATCGGACGCGAGGCGCAAGAAGTGCTGGATCGAGTCGCTGCAGTCCTTACCGCCTCGTGCACCTCCGCAACGGCGGTCGCCGATGCCGTTTCGACTGCGTTGGTGGCGATCGGGGAGAATCCGGTCCTGGCTCGCCTGACGACGATCGATCTTATGGAGACGCTTCCGTTCATCACCGCCGAAGCGGCCACGCTCGTCGAGATCGCGGTGTTGACCCTTTCCCCGGCGATGCGGGCTGCGCCGGCGCTCACCATCGACGACCGTGCGGTCGAAGCGGCCATGGAGGAGGCAACCCGCTTCGTATTGCTCCACCTGACCACCCCGCGGCTTGACGGTTCACGGCTCGATCCGAGCGATGCGGGCCAGCGTGCCGCCGTGCTGATCGCACCGATGCTTGAACTGGCCACAGAACTTTCTTAGAAAAGTTCGGAACTAGTCAGCAGCGAGTTAGCTCATGGCGTCACAATCGCAAAGTCCAACTCCGACTGCTCCAGCGAACCAAACAACGTGAAAAGTGCGCTTGCATCACCTTCAATACTCATCTTGTCCGCGCCGATAACCTCCTCGAAGGTTGTTTGACGGGCAAACAGTTCGATGAGTGTGGATTGATCCACGGTGAGTGACACCTCGGCATCGGAATCAGTACTGTTCGGTACGTGATGAACGGCGCAGTTACGCAACCCCAGCACGTGGTGCTCGCCAATGTCAGGGAAGTGCCAGTTAATCGTGAATGCCGCGTCGACTACATCCTCGGCTCGCAGCCGAACACCAAAGACCGCGAATATCTGCTCAATCGTAAGCGCTCGCAGAAGTCTTCCACTGGGTGGTTGCAGACCCTCGGGTACTCCTGATCGCAACTCCTGTGCGCCGGTGAGATACATGTTGCGCCACGGGCCCGACTCGGATTGATAGCCCAATTGTTCAAGGGCCGAGGCCTGAAGATCCTTGGCCGCGACATTGTCAGGCTCAGCAAACACTAGATGATTAACCACCTGAGCAACCCATCGGTAATCCCCCTCGTCAAAGGACTGCTGAGCCTTCGCGAGTACTGCATCGGAACCACCCATGAAATCGACGTAGCGTCGGCCAGCGACCTCGGGGGGATGGGGATGAAGGTTGGCAGGGTTGGCGTCATACCATCCCAAATAGCGCTGGTAGACGGCCTTGACATTGTGATTCACTGTGCCGTAGTACCCGCGAGTGTCGCCGTAATCAGCAAAGCACGCCGGCAGGGAAAGCTTCTCGGCGATCTCGACGGCCGTCATTCCGCTGTTGGCATAACGAATGGTCTGATCGTGAATCCATCGGTAAAGGTCGGCCTGCCGAGCCAAATACGCGCGGCATTCGGCCCCACCCCAAGTCGGCCAATGGTGGCTAGCAAACACGACGTCGGTGTCCGCCCCGAACATCTCGAGGGCCTCGTTGATGTAGCGACTCCACGCCAGCGCATCGCGTATCAATGCCCCGCGCGGCGTATAGAGGTTGTGCATCGTCTGCGTACAATTTTCTGCCATGCACAGCAGTCGCTTGTCTGGAAAGAAGAAGTTCATCTCCGCGGGCGCCTCGGCATCGGGAGTGTTGTGAAACACAATCCGAATACCGTCTAGCCGGAGTTCTTGTCCGGTTTCTGTAATGTCGATTGTCGGCGCAATTAGCCCCGGAGTACCACGGGCGACCCGCTTTCCAAGACCAGCGTCGACGTGCCCCGTGGGGCCCGGTTCCAGTAAGGAGCCAAATTGATAGTGTGCTCGACGACTCATGGCTGGTCCGGCGATGACATTTTCAGCAATAGCTTCATCCATGAAGCCCGCTGGAGCAACGATCTGGACCTCGCCGCTACGCACGGACTCTTCCGTAACCACCCCATGAATGCCACCAAAGTGATCAATGTGGCTGTGGGTGTAAATAACCGCCTGCACGGGGCGTTCACCCAGGGTGTCATTGGCCAACTTCAAGCAGGCAGCTGAGGTCTCTTCGGTAGTAAGCGGGTCAATAATCAGCCACCCCGTGTCACCAGCAATAAAGGTGATGTTGGCAAGGTCATAACCCCTTGCTTGCCATACGCCATCAGTCACTTCAAACAGGCCGTGAGCGCTGTTGTATTGCGCCTGACGCCACAGACTGGGGTTCACCGTCTCCGGCACATCACCGTGAACGAAGTCCCACGCCGAAGCGTCGAAGCAGGTGTGGGTCGCCGTGGTGATCGGCTCTTGAAGCTGGGCGAGAAGACCGCGGTGAACCGGGTTTTCGGAGCTTCGTACGGTCTTCAGCGCCTCTTGGGCGGCGTGGTTGTGTGCCGCTGTGTGCGCTGATGCTGGCTGATGAACATCGTCGATAGCACTGTCAGTCATGCGACATTGTCGCACAACAGTGCCCGCCCACAAACCAGCGAAACAGCTAAGCCCCTAGTGCCTCGTCGATGATCTCGACGGGATGTCGAGTCGGTGCCCCGGCAGCCGCCAGATACAGACTGCATCCTGGGTTGGCACTGGCAACCACATCGGCATCGACTCGTGCGATGGATCCCATTTTGCGCTGACGAATATCGCCGGCCATTTCCGGCTCCATGAGCGAATATGCACCTCCAGCGCCGCAACACAATCCTTCGTCGTCTAACTCGCTCAATTCTCGAACGAAGGGACGTAGTGCGGTACGGACTGAGTCATGCGTGCGCTGGACATGCCGTAGATGGCATGGATCTTGCACCGCCACGGCAAGGTCAAGCTTGGCGACCGTGGGAAAGCGATCGATGTTGTCCGCGATCCATTCGTGGACGTCCAGGACTCGAGCCGAGAAAATCCGCGCG
>CAXMUI010000203.1:0-7260 GCA_964196475.1 uncultured Acidimicrobiia bacterium | reverse complement strand
TGCGCATGGGCTTCTTGCCATGCATATAGCGCATGGTCTCAACCCATTCGGCGGTGTCTCCACTCATGAAGAAAAGGCTAATCCACAAGGGTTCGCCGACGGTGGACCCTTAGGCGGTAGTTTTCCATCGTGAGTTCACCTCAGCCCGATGTCGCTGCCAATATCGCCGCCGCGCAACTAGACCCCGATCGTATGCCTGATCACATTGCCTGCGTAATGGATGGCAACGGCCGGTGGGCCCAGGAACGGGGATTGAAGCGCACCGAGGGGCACACCAAAGGCGAACTAGCGTTGTTCGACACCTTGGAGGCGGCCCGCCAACTCGGTACAGGATGGTTCACCGTCTATGCCTTCTCGACGGAGAATTGGAATCGACCCAAGCCCGAGGTCAAGTTTCTGATCAACTACAGCCGCATAATTCTTGACCGGCGGCGCGAAGAACTCCACGAGCGCAACATTCGCATTCGGGTTATTGGGCGACGCGATTGGCGAGTCCCCAAGGGCGTTCTCAAGCGCATCGAACGAGCCGAAGAACTTACCCAAGACAACACCGGCACTACTTTTACCGTGGCTTTCAACTACGGCGGCCGAACCGAACTCGTTGATGCTGTCCGGGCAATCGTTGACACTGGCAAGACGGGTCGAAAGATCACGGAGAAACTTATTGCTCAGCACCTCTACGATGCCGAAATGCCCGACGTCGATCTCATGGTGCGCACGTCAGGCGAACAACGTATATCCAACTTCTTGTTGTGGCAGTTGGCCTACGCAGAGTTGGTGTTCACTCCGACCTTGTGGCCCGACTTTGGCCACGACGCGCTGGTCGACGTAATCGGCCAATACCAAGGAAGAGACCGGCGCTACGGAGTTCTGTCCTAGATGCGTTCATTTTCATGAGTCTTTACCGCGACAACGGCGTGGTCCTGCGCACGTACAAACTTGGCGAAGCCGACCGGATTATTGTGTTGCTTACTCGCGATCATGGCAAGGTCCGGGCAGTGGCCAAGGGAGTTCGTAAGACCAAGAGCAAGTTTGGTGCCCGCCTCGAACCCATCAGCCATTTGGCTGGTCAGTTTTACTCCGGACGAGGTGAACTCGACATTGTCACACAGGTCGAAAGTATCGAGCATTTTCGGGGAATCCGTGAGGATCTCGAGCGGCTGCAGCGGGCGGCAACCATGCTCGAGGCTGTGGACCAGATGGCCCAAGACGGCGATGCATCCAACCGCATGTACACCATGTTGGTCGGGGCGCTGCGCACGCTGGAGCACCAGAACCCGTCTATAACCGTGGCGGGGTTCTTCTGGAAATTGTTGTCGATGGAGGGGTTCGCACCTCAACTCGACGCCTGCGCGTTGTGTGATTCAGCAGGCCCATTGGTGTCATTCGACATCAGCCATGGTGGGGCGCTGTGTACTAACTGCAGACGCGGTCAGTCCATTTCGCCCGAAGCGTTGCGTTTGTTGCGGATGATTCTTGGTGGTCAGTTGCGGGCTGCTCTGGCTGAGGACCCGGGGGCTGTGGCCACTGAACTTGAAGGCATAGCCACCCAGGCGATGGAGTCGACGCTTGAGCGTCATCTCCGATCGCCGGGGGTACTTGAGGCCTAGCTGTCGTTGCGCCAGGTGCTGGTGTCGTTGTCGTAGACCTTGCGGGCGCCACTAACAGGATCGGTGTGAACATACACACCGCGAGCAGCGTCCCAGACGGGGTCTGATGACACCGGAGTTGGCGCTGGGGTGGCCGCGGCCGGTGGTGCAGCATTTATCGGCGGGGCAAGGTCGGCCCCTGGGCCCGAAGCCATTGGAGGTGGAGCAGCGGCGGCCGATGGGGGCGTTGTTACGGCAGGCGGTGGCATATTGCTCATTGGAGGAGGAGTTGCACCAAACGCATTCGGGGGTGGTGGGGCGAGTATCTCGCTGCCGTCGTCTCGGACTACGAACGTGCTTGCAACTTTGTCACCCAAGCGTTGTTTGCTGTCGCTGACTGAGGCGATGATGAAACCAACCGCGTAGAAGAAGAGGCCGTCGATGACCCACAGGATTTCTCGCAGGATTGAGCCGCCCCACCCGGGGAGGCTGCCATCGGCTTTGAGGACCTTGAGGCCCAGCATTTTCTTGCCCAGGGTCTTGCCCGTGAGTGCCTGCGGAGCGACCCGAATGACCAGCCAGGATAAGAGGCCAACAAGCAACCAACCGTTGCCACTGTTGCCAACGTACAGGTCGTTGCCGGCTGTGAAACAGGTGTTGTAACCAGGAACCGGACACGAATCGATGCCGAAGGCCGCCGCACCTTCGACCCGTTCGAGACTCGCGATGAACATGATTAAGGGAAGTATCGATGCGGCGATGACATCGATGAGAAGGGCGACGACTCGTCGGCCGAGTACTTGGATGTTTCCTGGGGCCATTGTTGGTCCTTGGTGGTTGTGATGATTGAGCTTTGTTTGTATTGCCCACTCTAAGCCGTGCACGATTCGGTGATGTCGACACCCAAGGGTTGGTCGTCTAGAGACGATCGAAAATCTTGGTGTGATTTGCGCAACAATAAAGCGCCAGCACTGTCAGAGTCAGCGATAACCTCACGCCATGGCTGAAGCTGCTCCTGACCTTATGTCGAAGATCGTGAACCTGTCCAAAAGGCGGGGAATCGTGTTCCAATCGGCCGAAATATACGGTGGATTTCGCTCGACTTATGACTACGGACCGGTCGGCGTGCTCATGTTGCGCAACGTCAAAGACGCCTGGTGGCGGGCCATGGTGCAACGCCGTCACGATGTGGTTGGCCTTGATGCATCGATCTTGTCGCCTCCGGCGGTCTGGGAAGCCAGTGGCCATCTGGAGAATTTCACTGACCCCTTGGTCGATTGCAAAGTGTGCAACGAACGACATCGCGAAGACAATCTTGACGATCCCGAAACCTGTCCTAGCTGTGGCGCCAAGAACAGCTTTACCGAGGCTCGTTCGTTCAACTTGATGTTCAAGACACAAGCTGGTCCGGTCGAAGGTTCGGGCCACGACGTGTTTCTGCGCCCCGAGACGGCGCAGGGCATGTTCATCAATTTCAAAAATATTCTTGAGACCAGTCGCAAGAAGCCTCCCTTTGGCATTGCTCAGATCGGTAAATCGTTCCGCAACGAGATAACGCCCGGCAACTTTGTGTTTCGTACGCGTGAGTTTGAGCAGATGGAGATGGAGTTCTTCGTTCCACCCGAAGAAGCAGACAAGTGGTATCGGTACTGGTGCCAAGAACGTTTTGATTGGTACACCAACCTGGGCATCCCTGCTGAAGAGTTGCGACTTCGCCCTCACGATGCCGACGAGCTCAGCCATTACTCGTCCGACACCAGCGACGTGGAGTTCATGTTCCCGTGGGGTTGGGGCGAGCTAGAAGGCATAGCCAATCGTGGCGATTACGACCTCAAGCAACACGCCGAACACAGCAAGACCAAGTTGGACTATTTTGATCAGGCCAACAACGAGCGTTACGTTCCTCACGTCATCGAACCCGCGGCCGGAGCCACTCGCGCCCTGATGGCGTTCTTGTTGTCGGCCTATGACGAAGAGCAGGTCAACGACGACACCCGCACGGTGTTGCGTTTGCATCCGACAATCGCCCCTTACAAGGTGGCGGTCTTGCCGTTGTCAAAGAAGGACACGCTCACTCCGTTGGCTCACAAGATTTTCGACATGATCACGCCGCACTACATGGCTGACTACGACGAGACCCAAGCCATTGGTAAGCGCTATCGCCGCCAGGACGAGATCGGCACGCCGTTGTGTGTCACCGTCGACTTCGATTCACTCGACGATGACGCCGTAACGGTCCGCGACCGCGACACGATGGAACAGGACCGTGTGAGCACCGATCAGCTGTTGGGCTACCTCGACGAGCGCCTTACTTTCTAAGTAGAACGAAGCTGGGATCCGTGCATAGAAGCACGGATATGAACACGCGCGAGATCTTCTTCGGCCACGCTGAACTTCACGAACGGTCGATAGGGACCTGAGACTGACCGGACGAAGTTGTGGCGGGCTGTGTGAACGGTGTGGCGCGCTTCGTCACAATTCCGAGTGGTCGCGTCTTAACTCGTTGACGCTGCCAATGCGTTGAGGGCCTGTTACGGTCACGACCTATGGGTATTGTCGACGAGGACATAGTGCGGGTTCGTGAGGCGACCGACATTGTTCAGCTCATCACGCAGTACACCCAACTCAAGCGAGTCGGTCGACGTTGGAGCGGTCTTTGTCCATTCCATGGGGAGAAGACGGCATCGTTTAGCGTCAATTCCGAACTCGGCTTCTATCACTGTTTTGGCTGCCAAAAAAGTGGTGACGCGATCACCTTTATCCGGGAAATCGAACACCTCGATTTTGTGGGTGCCCTGGAGTATCTGGCCGGCAAGGCGAGCATGCAGTTGCGCTATACGAACGACAACGAGAATCGGGACCGACAACGCAAAAAGCAGCTCAACACGGCTTTAGAGGACGCGGTTGACTGGTATCACGACCGTCTTTTGGGCGGTGCTGATGCGGGTGCGGCCCGCGCCTATCTACGAGATCGTGGTCTGACGGGCGACATCGTTCGTAAGTGGAAGATTGGCTGGGCGCCTGATGCGTGGGACGAGTTGTCTCGTTCTCTCAAGGTGAAGGCTGACGTTTTTGACGAAGCGGGTCTGGGCTTTGTGAACAAGGCCAACCGCCAGCAAGACTCGTTCCGGGCTCGGGTGATGTTTCCGATTCGTGACCTTACGGGTGCGGCGGTTGGATTCGGTGGGCGAGTAATGCCCGGGGGTGACGGACCCAAATACAAGAACTCCCAAGATTCAGCGGTCTACCACAAGAGCCGAGTGCTCTATGGCCTCCACATGGCAAAGGATGCGATTGTTCGCGCTGACCAGGTCATTGTGTGCGAGGGCTATACCGACGTTATTGGTTTCCATCAGGCCGGTGTTCCTCGTGCGGTGGCAACTTGCGGCACCGCGCTGACCGAAGACCATGTACGTATCTTGCGCAGATTTGCTTCGAAAGTCTTGCTGGCCTTCGATGCCGATGCCGCTGGTCAAGCGGCGGCCGCTCGTTTCTATGAGTGGGAGAAGCAGTATGAGATTGACGTGTCGGTTGTCATGTTGCCCGACGGTGTTGACCCGGGCGATCTTGCCCAGTCCGATCCCGAGGCGCTGGCCGCGGCGGTAGACAACGCCATGCCCTTTCTCGGTTTCCGGGTAGATCGGGTTCTCAAGACCGGCGACATGAGTAGCCCAGAAGGTCGGGCACGTACCGCAGAGATCGCCGCGGCCACCGTGGCCGAGCACCCCAACGAACTAGTTCGCGATCAATATCTTGTTCAGATCGCCGACACGTGCGAAGTGGCATTAGATGTGCTGCGCACAGTGCGCCCCGGACAACGTCCTACCAACGACCGTCGGGGGATGCAGGGGGCGGCACGCAACGAACCGCAACGTGAGGTTGTGCGATCGGCGGACGATCCGGAACTCCATGTTTTGCGCGTCGCGGTGCATTTCCCTGAACATATTCCTGATGTTGTTGATGACCGTCTGTTCACCGACCGTTTGCACCAGGCAGCATTTTCCGCGTTGTTGTCGGCCGAGTCGTTACCGGTGGCAATCGCCGAGGCCGACGCCGAGGTGGCCGAGTTGTTACAGCGGTTAGTAGTGGAAGAGCCCACCGAGGAACCACGCCCGCGTATAGCTCGGTTGATCCACGATGCCGCCCAACGCGAGCATGATCGGCTGATGAATGACGCCCGCAGGTCGGGCGATGTCGAGGCGGCGCGGACAGCGGCGCAGCTAAAGCTTGCGATCGACAAAGTACGTGATAGCTATTGGGATCTCACGGAGGCCACCAACTTGCTAGGTTGGCTACCGGACAACGGAGATCAGACATGACGGCTGCTAGCGCATTCAATCCACCAGGGCTCGATGCCTTGGTGGAGCGCGGACTGGCCAATGGTTCGGTCAGCTTCGACGACATCATGAAGGTGCTCGAACACATCGAACTCACACCCGATGCCATAGCGTCGGTCAAGGACCGCCTGGACGCCAACGACATAGCTCTGGCCGACGAACTCGTCGACCACAGCGAAGAAATCGACGAGTCTCTAGCTGACACTGACAAAATAATCCTCGAGACTGCAGCGGACTCCGGCAAGGAAAGTGTCACCGATCGTTTGGCCCGGCGGCGTCGCCAACGGAAGCAAATGGGTGGTGTTTTGGCGGACCCGATGGTGACATCATCGGACCCAGTCCGGATGTACCTCAAAGAAATCGGCCGGGTGCCGTTGCTGGTAGCGGCCGAGGAAGTGTCGCTGGCAAAACGTATCGAGGCCGGTATTGCCGCTTCGGCCACCCTCGACGAAGATGTCGAGGTTGGCACACTCGACGCTGACGATGTTCGGTCCCTTCGCCGCATCAAGCGCGACGGCGACGAAGCCCACCGGTCCCTTACTCGTGCCAATCTCCGTCTGGTTGTGTCGATCGCCAAGCGATACGTCGGCCGAGGCATGTTGTTGCTTGACCTCATCCAAGAGGGCAACCTTGGCCTCATGCGTGCGGTCGAAAAGTTCGACTATTCCAAGGGCTTCAAGTTCTCCACCTACGCCACATGGTGGATCCGTCAGGCTATTACCCGGGCCATCGCTGACCAGGCGCGCACGATTCGTATTCCCGTTCATATGGTCGAGTCCATGAACCGCGTACTGCGGATGCAGCGCCAAATGCTTCAAGAACTCGAGCGAGAGCCAACGATCGAAGAGTTGGCCGATCGTGTCGATATGACTCCGCCGAAAGTGCGTGACATTCTCCGCATTTCCCTTGATCCGTTGTCACTCGATTCTCCCGTTGGCGAGGACGATTCCAGCCTGGGCGACTTCATCAAAGACGACCGTGCGATAGCCCCCTCTGACGCTGTTGCTCGTTCGATGTTGGGTGCGGCCTTGGTAGAAGCGCTGGACGATTTAAACGACCGAGAGAAAGAGGTAGTGCGGCTACGTTTCGGCCTCGATGATGGCCGTCCTCGCACGCTCGAAGAGGTCGGAAACCAGTTTGGTGTCACCCGTGAACGCATCCGCCAGATCGAGGCGAAGACGCTAGCCAAACTACGCCATCCGCGGCGTAGCGAAAAGTTGAAGGACTACCTCGACGCTTCCTAAAAACGCGTCTCGCGAGGGAGTGGTCTTGGTAAAGTAATCGGACCCTTCCGGGGTAGCTCAGCTGGCAGAGCGGTTGACTGTTAATCAATA
>CAXMUI010000202.1:0-4030 GCA_964196475.1 uncultured Acidimicrobiia bacterium | reverse complement strand
CCTTTTGGCAAACGGCTTGGTGCGGTTGCATCTCGCACCACTGGCATCGTTATTGGCCACACGCAGCGTCCGTTGGTAAACCGTGGTGATGCGGTCGTTCACGTGGCCGAGACGGAGTAACACTAGTTCCTGCAGTGCCTTCCCGCAGTTTGGGGCGCGCGAGGTCCGCGCTAAAGACTCACAAATGGGCCATGATTGCGAGATGAAAGTCCGAGTCCTGGAGGCAGAGGGTGATACACCAGCCACGCTGGTTGCGGACCTCGATGGGGTATCTCCAAACGCCCGGTGGGTGTGGGTAGACA
Source organism: uncultured Acidimicrobiia bacterium (assembly GCA_964196475.1). GTDB lineage: Bacteria > Actinomycetota > Acidimicrobiia > Acidimicrobiales > JAHEJN01 > CAWKZT01. The sequence continues at coordinate 3,728 of CAXMUI010000202.1, read as the reverse complement.
TAGAAGCTGGCGAAGGGGACACGGACGAACTTATCTCCTATACCTCGAATCTGCCACTTGATTCTCTGGCGATTCGGGATGCTGTGGACGACTTCGATCTCCCAAAAATCGATGACTTCGGTTCATCGATGCTGGTCGTCCTGCATGGGCTGATCGCCGACCGCATCGCCACATATGGCGTTCATTGTTTCTTGACTGCAAAGTATGTAGTCACAGTCCGGCTGACCGGTTCACTATCGCTTGATCTCCTGTGGTCGGAGGTTCAGCGACGGCCAGAGTTGGCCAGTGGCGGCTCCGACGAATTGCTCGCACGGTTGGCTGACATCATGACCCGCCGGTTGCTGTCGATCCTGGATGTTTTTGACAATCGGGTGGAAGAGTTGATTGCCCAAGCCCTGGTTGCCGACCCTGAACTAATTGCTGAAGTAACGGCCGTGCGGGCGGATCTCGCAATACTTCGACATGTGATTGTGCCCCAACGTGAGGCGTTAGATTCACTGCGTAATTCGACTTCACCTCTGTTGAGTGGAAGAGGGCGACGCCGAGTTTCAGATGTCTTCGATGTTGCCTCTCGTGCAACCCATGGTGTTGCGGCTGCCCGGACCGCCCTCGCCGAGACGCTTGATGCCTACCGCGGCGCCGAAGCGCGTCGAGCAACCGAGGTAAGCAAGGTCCTGACGATATATGCCGCAATTATGTTGCCGTTGTCCTTGATTGCAGGGTTCTTTGGGATGAACTTCGAGAACCTGCCATTGGTGCACAATCCAAACGGCTGGCTGTATGTCACCGCGATAATGGCTGGTATTGGGCTGGTTTCTCTAGGCATCTTTGTGGCTCTTGGCTGGGTCAAGCGGCCAACAGGTCGCGGCGTTGGGATCACACTCGGTCATGGTCTTGTGGAAGCTGCGAGAGCACCCGCTCAGGTTGTGGGTGCCGTTCTAGAAATCTCCACGATGCCGCTGCGCTCGGTTGTTAGTACGCGAAAGAAGCGACCGGCCGAAACGGACTGAGTGCAACATAGCGGTACCCGCAACGTTGATTGCCCGTAGCGGCTAGGAAGTGGTACATAGCTCAGCGAGAACGATCGAACCCGGGGATTCATAGCAGGTTGCGGTGAGGGCAATTGCTGGTCGGGGCTGTGCTGTTGGTTGACTGTACAACATGCGTTTGAATCGATCGTCGCTGAACATGGGCGTCGAGCCCTGGTTGCTAAGCAATGCAAAACCATCGACGGGGAAGCGTTCAGGTGTCCAGCCGCCGACGCTAATGCGGACATTGCTCGGAACTATGTACTACCTCGCCGCTTACAACGTTGTTCAAGTCGGGAGCCATGCGGTTCTCGGTGCCCGCAGGGCTAGTTTTCGCGCCCCGCAAGTTGGGATCGATTGGACACGGATGTCACGAAGGTCCGCTGTCGGTATATTCCGGCTTTTGGGGAACCGTCAGACAGTGTCCACGAATTGGCGAACGGCCCCGGCAATTTGCAATGCGACTTGGCTTAGTTCCTGGTCTTCGACCGTGAACCCATGGGTAGCGCCGACGATCCACAGTAGTGACACCCGACCGCCAAGTGCCTTCGTCATTTCCTCAATTTCAGTCCGGGTTCCAAGGGCATCATTTGTGCCTTGAACAAACAGTATGGGACCCGCGGTATTTGACAAATGCCCAGATCTCGTCGGGTCACCTTTCCGTGGGTACCCCAAAGAAATTATTCCAGCTGCCGGAAGTGGTACCTCCGCGTCCGCATACGTCGTGACCAAACCGCTTATCGAATGCCCTCCGACGAAAGCCTTCAATTCCGGGCAATTGTGCAACCCGAACATTAACGCTGCTCTCACGGTCTCAATGAGAACCTGGTCCTCATCAACGGGCATATCAGTAAACGGAACGAAATCTGGGTGGCAGGAGTATGGGTATTCGAATCGTAGGGTAGCAATGCGCAATGATCCCAATGCTTCACTCAGCGCAGCCATTAGTGGAGCATCGATTGTTGACCCAGAACCATGACCAAGAACGAAAAGGGTGTCGGCGTCGGTTGGGACATTAAGAGTGGCAGGCAGTTCACGCCCGGACTGGGTCCTGAATAGTGTTTCTTCGGTCACATTAGCCCCAAGGCTGTTCCGTTGATTCACATCCGAAAACATAGCGCAGCCCCAAGCTGTCACACCGTGATTATGAGATATCGCCTCCGACTCGAGCTGGTGCGCTGACCTCTACGTGCCGGGCCTCATCATCAGTGCCGATATCAAGTATCCACTACTCGGCGTGGCACCTTCGAAATGGCATCAGATGGCAGGTGTCAGGGGGTCGATGCAGCCTCTCGGAACGCGGCGAGGGTGGCATCGATGTCGGACTCCGAGGTCATCCAGTTCGAGACCGACATCCTGATCGCAGCTCGCCCCTCCCAGCGCGTTGGGCCCATCCATGCCACGCCGCCTTCTTGTACTTGGTGCAACACTGTGGCTGTGCGGTGGTCGTCTTCAAATCGGAACAGGACCTGGTTGATCACCGGCTCGACCACCAACTCTGCGCCAGGAATGTCTGCCAACCCACTGCCAAACCTCCGCCCGAGGTCACAGCATCGTTCGACCAAATCAGCAATGCCGCTCCGTCCGAGCGACCGAATGGCGGCATACACCGGGATACCTCGCGCCCGTCGAGAGGCATCAGGAGTCCAATCCATCGGATCTCGACGATCCTCGGTGGGAACCAGATAGGGGCCGGGATAGGTCATCGCCGCCGTGTGTGCCTCGGTGTCGGCAACCACGACGACCCCGGAGTCGTAGGGTACATTAAGCCACTTGTGGGCATCAAAGGCCCACGAGTCGGCCCGCTCGACCCCTTCGGCAAGTCCGGCGAATCGAGTGCTGGCCCTAACCCACAAACCGAATGCCCCATCGACATGTAGCCACGCATCGGTCTTCTCGACCAACTTGGCGATATCGGCAATGGGGTCGAATCCGCCTGTGTTCACATCGCCGGCCTGAACCGAGACAATGGTGGGACCCGGTGTGGATTCGAGAGCCTCTCTTAATCCGCCGACGGTCATCTGACCAATGCGGTCGGAGGCGACCAGTCGCACCGAATTGTTGCCGAACCCCAGTAGGCGTAGTGCCCGATCAACTGTGGAGTGCCGGTGCTCGCCGACTATGACTGTGACGGGTGGTGCCCCAAACAGACCCTGGTCGGCAACTGACCATCCCACATTATCCAGCACACGATGCCGGGCGGCAGCGAGGGCAGTCACGTGCGCCATCTGACAACCGGTGACGAAGGCCACTCCGGAATGAGCGGGCAATCGCAGCAAATCGAGAACCCAAGATGCGGCCACCTGCTCGAAGGCGGCCGCGGCCGGCGAGGACACGTGAGAGAAGGCGTTCTGGTCCCATGCGGACACCAGCCAGTCAGCAGCAAGGGATGCAGGAACCGCCCCGCCCGTCACAAACCCGAAATATCGTGGGCCCGGCGACGCTACCAACCCCGGATCAGCGGCTTTAACCAGCTCGTCGATCACATTACGTGGATCGGTCGGGCCGTCCGGCAGTTCTGCCTGTGCCCGAACCTCGCCCGTGGCCCCAACCAACCGCCGATCAAGACTGGCAAGATGGGCGCTCGCCAAGTCGGCGGTGTGGCGGAGGAGTTCTTCCATGTCGCCCTAGAACGTAGCCGCTGACGACATAACCCGCCCGCCGCAGGACGGAAACGGGTAGCACGAATAAGGGCAAGGA
>CAXMUI010000201.1:0-4310 GCA_964196475.1 uncultured Acidimicrobiia bacterium | reverse complement strand
CTTGTCGTCGACGAATGCCTCGACCTTGAGATCTTGCAGGGTGGGTTCACCCAAACCAACCGGCCACCATAATTTTGGGTTGGGAATGGCGAGCAACCATTCGACGCGGTTCTCGCCCGCGCTGACGGGTTGGTCGATACTGTGCTCGACCTCGTCGATCGTCGTGGTGAGCGTGACGGTGGTGGCTTCCAGCGAGTCGATTACTGCCGACATAACCATGACCGCGGCCTCGCGGTTGGCCTCGCGGCAACGCACGCGTAAGGACATCATTCGGACTGGACCGGTGCGGGCGATCGAGACGGGCTGCCAGATGCCACCCGGGTTCCATTGGGTATCTACCGACCGCCAATCATCGAACACGCCGACGATGGCAGATTTGCCGTCGGAACTGTTGGCGCGACTGTGCGCTACTTCGATGGCCAAAACGTTGTCAGTGCGGTCGAGGTGTCTTGGGTCGAGTTCGAACGTGTGGCGGGCGAAATAACCTTCGATGTCGCCCAGGTAGAAGCCGTTCCACCAGGCATCGCCTTGGGAAAATATGCCGTCGGTGACCAACCAAACACGCTCGTCTTCAGCGGCGGGTTCGACGGTGACTCTGGTGCGGTATAGCACGGCCGTGGCGTCGGAATCGATGCTGGGTTCGTTTTGCCAGTGGCCCGGAACGGAAGCGGTCTGCCAATCGCTGTCGTCGTACTCGGCTTCTTGGAAGCGCAGCAACATCTCTTCGGTAGGCGCAGCAACGCGCCATCCATCGGTTATTGCGGTCAGGCTCGGCTGCACAATAGAGACCGTATCCCGAGGGTCCGCGGTGAGGGCACCCGCGGTCGCAATACTTAACGACTACACAGCAGGGCTATTTACGCCGCCCGTCCTGCTGGCCGACTCAATGATGGGTTCCATGAACGACGACGCATACGACGATCTAGATCCGCCGCTTCCCGGCATTGGTGTTCTGCCCGATCTCCCTGCGCAGCCGTTGGGGGTTGTAACGACGCTGGGCGGAGTCATTGAGCGTCAGGTAATGGCGCATCTTCGCGATGCAGTCTTGTTGGTCGATGCGGACGGCGTCATTGGGTATGCCAGTCCGAACACGTTGGCGATTCTCGACGCTGAGCCGGGCGAGTTGTTGGGCGAGCATGTTCTGGATTGTTTTGATCCGCCCGATGTCGGGGCTATCGAACGGGCCATGGATCGTTCGCCTGATGCGGTCCGAGACCCTGGCTCTCTGTTGCTCTGTGGTACCGATGGCCCGCTGACGGTTTTCTCTGATGTACCTGCTGGATTGGGTCCGGCCGGTACGCGGTTGTTGACTTTTCGTGCCGCGATGCCGGTTCCAGCCATGCCCGTTGATGCCGAAGCCGACTATGACGAATTCGGGGATGTGGAGTTCGGTGAACCGAAGCCGCAGACCCTCGTTGGTGCGGCAACGACCTCGTCAATTCTGGCCAAGGTTGCGCCGATGGCGGTGACGCCGTCGACCGGTTTGGGTAACGCTGACGAAGAGATCGAAGAAATGCTCGGCACCTTGGCCGATCAGATTGTTCCGTCACCCGTTGCAACCGACGAGGAGATCGCCGAACTCGCGGCCGCAATCGAGTCCGGTCAGATCGTGGCGCATTACCAGCCCGAGATCGATCTAGAGACAGGTTCGACTATTGGTGCCGAGGCCTTGGCGCGCTGGAATCATCCCGAACGCGGCGAGATACCGGCGTTCGAGTTCATCGAGTTGGCTGAGGCGGCTGGTTTGATTCGCGATCTTGGTCGTCAGGTCATTATGCAAGCTTGCGCCAATTTCGGCGATTGGGCCCGCCGGTTTGGCAACACGGCGATGGTGTTGCGCATCAACTTGTCCGCTGAGCAACTTGCCGATCCGACCATCGTGGATACGGTCAAGCAAGCAATGACCGAAGGACAAATGTTGCCTGCATCGCTGTGTCTCGAAGTGACCGAGACGGCGTTGATGATCGACCCAGCAGCACTTGATTATCTTGAGGCTTTCCAGAGCATGGGGATCCGAATCGCTATCGATGATTTCGGTACCGGCTATTCGTCACTCAGCCAGCTCAAACGTTTACCGGTAGACGTCTTGAAGATCGATCGCAGCTTTGTTGATGGTCTCGGACATTCCACCGAGGACACGGCCATCGTGCGGGCCATCGTCGACCTTGCTAGGGCAATCGGCCTTGGGGTAGTCGCCGAAGGAATCGAACACCCCAGGCAAGTAGATGAGTTGTTGCGTCTCGGTGTACGTCGAGGTCAAGGCTGGATGTATGGCAAGGCCGTCCCCTGGGCGCAGCTCGAATCAGACTATTTGTTGGTGTAAAACCCATAGTGTTGTTGGTGTAAAACCCATAGTGATCTACCGAAGGTGTCGTTGAGCTACTAGGTTTTCGCTCGTGACTGACACATCTGCAATGCCAACCACCATCGCCGAGCTACGCGCTTCGGGATGGGAATCCGTGCCGGTACGCGACGAAGTGCGCCGCAATGCTCTGGCGCGCATGCGCGCCAGCGAGCCACTCTTTGAAGGTGTGCTTGGTTACGAGGACACGGTGGCCCCGCAGCTAGAGCTAGCGATTCTTGCTGGCCACGATGTTGTGTTCTTGGGTGAGCGAGGTCAAGCCAAGACTCGCATGATTCGTTCGCTCACGGGTTTACTTGATGAGTGGATGCCGATCATCGCGGGTAGTGAAATAAACGATGATCCCTACAACCCCATTTCGGCTTATGCCAAGAACCTGGTAGCTGAGCATGGTGAAGAAACCAGGGTCTCGTGGGTGAATCGTGATACCCGCTACGGCGAAAAGTTGGCCACACCCGATACGTCGATTGCCGATCTGATCGGAGAAGTTGATCCTATAAAGGTGGCCGAGGGTCGCTATCTCTCTGATGAATTGACTATTCACTACGGCATGGTGCCGCGCACCAATCGGGGAATCTTTTCAATCAATGAACTTCCCGATTTGGCCGAACGCATCCAAGTGGGTCTGCTCAATGTGCTTGAGGAACGCGACGTGCAGATCCGTGGCTTCAAGATTCGACTGCCCGTCGACGTGATGCTCTTTGCCTCGGCCAACCCGGAGGATTACACCAACCGCGGCCGCATTATCACTCCGCTGAAAGATCGCTTTGGGGCGCAGATTCGCACGCATTACCCGCTCGATGTTGGTATCGAACAAGACATAGCTGAACAAGAGGCCAATGTGCTTGGCGCCGATGGTGTCGACATCAAGGTGCCCGATTTCATGGGCACGATTATTGCTATGTTTAGTCAGGTTGCTCGTCAAAGCGCTCATGTGAATCAGCGCTCGGGCGTGTCGGTGCGCCTGACGGTTGCCAATTACGAGACGCTCGCAGCAAGCGCATTGCATCGCGCTATTCGCACCGGGCAGTCCGTTGCGGTGCCGCGCGTTTGTGATCTGGATTCGTTGGCTTCATCCACGATGGGCAAGCTGGAAATCGAATCGATGGACGAAGGCCGCGACGGTGAGATTGTCAAGACGCTCATCGACACCGCGGTGCTCACCGTTTTTCGTGACGCTGTGGATCCTGCCGACTACACCGCACTGGTTACTGCGTTTGACGAGGACCTGGTTGTTGATGCGGGTGACGATGTCAGCCCCGATGCGTACATAGCACTCGTTGACAAGGTGCCCGAGTTAGTCGCCTGTCTCAAGTGGATCGATATTACTCCTGCCGACACGCCCGGCGAAGTAGCGAGCGGCGTCGAGTTCATCCTCGAAGGTCTGCATCTAGCCAAGAAGCTCAACAAAGCCAGCAAAGGCAAGAAGTCGGTCTACCAATCCAAAGGCTAGCCGGTGATGTGACGGTTGAGTCTTTCGGCGCTGGGCTTGGCGTTGCGGTCTCGGCCGATGAGGCCACGTTGGGTGGTGAATCCGCGGGTGCCTTCGTAGCCGTCGATACCCGTGTCATAGAAATAGCCGACTAGAGGTACTCCATCATCAACCGCACTGTCGATTTCACGCAATGACTGGTTGAGGAGTTCGTCGCGCCAGTCGTCATCGTTTGTTGTCACACCGTTGCCGGTGATGAGAAGTTTCTTTCCGGGTAGTTCACTGGCGAGGCGTCGACAAGCCACGCCGAGTTCTTCGGGCAGGGGAGCGAGACCGGTGTCGTCTCGGTCACCTTCGATGGGGTACGGCGTGAAGCCGCCGCTCAACGTGATGCCCAATGGATAGGAGTAGCTGAAGCCGATGATGTCGTAGAGGTCGACGAATTCGGGGGCTTGGCGAGGGGCGAGTTCGGGAATGATGAGCTCACCGTCGCGGACGGCGCCGATCCACGTGTCC
>CAXMUI010000200.1:0-5614 GCA_964196475.1 uncultured Acidimicrobiia bacterium | reverse complement strand
ATTGCGGCATTGGTAGCCGGAAACTAAGGAGGATGACATGAGCGACACCAACAACGAGGCCCCGCCGGTTGATCGGTCACCGAAATACAACGCAACGTGGCCTGCTGCCGTTGAGATCTTCGACACAACTTTGCGCGATGGGGTGCAGTTCGAGGGTATTTCGGTTAGCGCCGACGACAAACTCAAGGTCGCGCGCAAACTCGATGAGCTTGGGGTGCATTACATCGAGGGGGGCTACCCGGCCGCCAACCCCAAGGATGAAGAGTTCTTTGCGCGGGCTAAGACCGAACTCGATCTCACTGAGGCTCGTCTCGTGGCCTTTGGGAGCACCCGCCGACCCATGGGCAAAGTTGATCAAGACGCAACGCTCGAAGTGGTAGCGAACAGTGGCGCTGCGGTGGCCTGCATTGTCGGTAAGACTTGGGACTATCACGTAGAACACGCGCTGCGCACGACGCTCGATGAGGCCGTTGCCATGGTGGCGGACTCGGTCAAGTTCCTAAAGGATCAGGGACTCGATGTCTTCTTCGACGGCGAGCACTTTTTCGATGGGTTCAAACGCAATCCCGAATTTGCCCTTCGCGTCATGGAGGCCGCCGCGGTAAGTGGCGCTGATGCACTCGTTCTGTGTGACACCAACGGCGGCACACTTCCGCACGAGATCGGCCCAATTGTCGCCCAAATGGTGCAACACTTCGACGGCATCCCCATCGGAATGCACACCCAAAATGACACCGGCTGCGCTACCGCCAACGCCATCGCTGGCGTCGTAAACGGTGCCACCCAGGTGCAGGTGACCATGAACGGGTATGGCGAGCGCACGGGCAACTGCGACATCACCCAACTTGTGCCCAACCTGTCGCTCAAAATGGGAATTGAAACGTTGCCCGAGGCGTCCATGGCGAACCTGTCAAATGTCAGCCATAGCATCGCTGAACTGATGAATATGCCCCAGCAACATCAATTGCCTTACGTAGGCAGTTCGGCGTTTGCTCACAAAGCGGGCCTTCATACTTCGGCCATCGCACGGCGCCCCGACAGCTACGAACATGTCGATCCGGCGTCTGTTGGCAACGGCACGCGGTTGTTAGTTGGGGACCTATCGGGTCGCGCCACGATCGATCTTAAGATGCGCGAATATGGCCTCGAACTCGACAAAGCGCAGATCGGCGCTGTGGTCGAAACAATGAAACAACTCGAACACGAGGGCTATCACTTCGAAGTTGCCGAGGCATCACTTGAGCTTTTGTTGCGAGGTGCCGCGGGATGGGAACACGACTTCTTCAAACTTGAATCCTTCCGTGTCAATACCGAGCATCGATCCGGCGCCGGTGCCCGAGCCTGGAATGACGTTGCCGTCGACATGGAGACCGAAGCAACGGTCAAACTGGTCGTGGGTGGCGTACGTATTATTGCCACGGGCGAGGGGAACGGACCAGTAAATGCCTTGCACGCGGCTCTTGCAGCAGCAATTAGTGATCGGTATCCCGGATTCGAGGCCATCAAACTCACCGATTTCAAGGTTCGTGTGCTTTCGGCGGGCGAAGGCACAGCGGCGGTCACCCGCGTGCTTATTGAAAGCACGAATGGCTCTAAACGTTGGACCACCATTGGCGTTTCGGAGAATATTGTTGAGGCCAGTTGGCAAGCTCTTATCGATTCAATCGTGTTTGGACTGATGCTTACCGAAGGCGAGCGTTAGTCGATCCGTGCGAGGTCTCACCGCAGTGCGCACTAGGGCGATACCGTCGATCTGTGGCTAGCAATGGACTTTCATTTCGGTTGGGTGGCATACCGATCAAAATCGCGCCCTCAGTACTGTTTGTTCTCGGAGTGCTTGCCATTTTTGGTCAGGATACGACGGGGCCACGTGTAGCGGTATTTGTGTCCATAGGGGTTGTTTCGATTTTGCTTCATGAGTTCGGCCACGCCACGGCGGCGGCGATGTTTGGCGGCAAGCCAACCATCGAGCTACGTGGCATGGGAGGGTTGACCGCCCCAGGGTTCACCACAGCGGTCGGTCGACGCCGCACGGCCATAGTGATAATGGCTGGTCCAGGAGCGGGCTTGTTTGCCGGTGCATTGGTATGGCTGATTGCCCAACCCGACACGTTTTGGCCTCGCGTCGATGATGACCTTGCCACCTATGCCATCTCGATTGCGCTGTGGATGAACATCGGGTGGAGCCTGGCCAACCTGCTTCCTGTTCTGCCCTTGGATGGCGGCCGACTGGTCGTAGAAGCATTGCCGGGCGACGAATTTACTCGTACCCGGCGTGGCTATCTCATTTCGGGGATCACTGGAGTGGTCGCCGGCGTGGCAATGTTTTTTATCGGCTTCTTGTTTGGGCCGGTGTTGTTTGCCATGTTGGCGACGCAGAGTTTTGGGAATTGGCGACGTATGAGTCGGTTTCGTTCTCAGCGCAATATCGCCGCCGAAGTTTCCGCCTTACAGCAACGTCTTATGGTCGGCGATTCGACGGCCATTAAGCCACTCGAAGCATTTACGAACGAACCGCAGATTGGACCAGTCGTTCGGTCCATGTTGGCGGAGCATCATGCTCGGCTTGGTGACCAGTCCGCGGCAAGGTCGATCCTTGGTCACGCGGCGGACAACATGCCGAGTGCAACGTTTCTTGTTGAGACGTTGGCTTCGCAAGGCGAGCGCGGCGTCGATTCCCTCATTGAGGCATTCCGGCGGGCCCCTTCACCGTTGGCGGCCCGCCATCTGGTAATTGGTCTTGACAGCAGTGGGCGATTGGCGGACCTTCCCGGACTGTTGCGCAGTGTTGGCGTGGGGCAACCATCACCAGTGCCTAACGTGCTGGGGGTTATGGCTTCCGCCCAGGCAACGGCACACGAATTGGGTCTCTACGAAGTTGCGGTCGACCTAGCAGCTACCGCGTATGAACGCGAGCCAAATGCCGATGGTCTGATTGCCTTCAATGCAGCTTGCTCGCTGGCCAAACTCGGACAGCATGACCTTGCCGTGCAGTGGTTGCAATCTGCTGTCCAACGAGGGTTGCCGGACATTTCCCTGATCGATTCCGACGACGACCTTGCTGCGTTACGGGGCCTGCCCGCTTTTCGCGCCCTACAGGCGCCCGAGCGACCGTAGCGCTAGGCGCTAAACTGACCACTGTTGTTGTGCAATGGAGATCAAAATGACTACACCACGCGTTCGATTCGCCCCAGCCCCCACGGGTTTTCTCCATGTTGGCTCGGCCCGGTCGGCTCTCTTCAACTGGTTTCATGCTCGCCACCATGGGGGCACCATGGTGTTGCGTATCGAAGACACCAACGCTGAGTTGGCGAAGCCCGAGTTCTACGACGCAATTACCGAACCGCTCAAATGGCTAGGTATCGACTGGGACGAGGGTCCGTACTACCAGTCGCAACGCACGCAGTTGTACCTCGATGCGGTGCAGAAACTGCTCGAATCTGGTGATGCCTATTTTTGTGATTGTTCGCGGGAAGCGATCGATGCTCGCCATAAGGAACGAGGCGGCAAACCGGGTTACGACGCGTTCTGTGCGGGTCGCGATCTGAGCGACGGCGAAGGTGCTGTGGTGCGATTCCGGGTTCCTCGCAAGGGCACGACTGTGGTCGACGATGTGGTCCGAGGCCAGGTCGAGTTTGCCAACCGTGATCTCGAAGATTTTGTCATCCGTCGCAGTAATGGCACTCCGGTGTTCCTGGTAGCTAACGCCGTCGACGATGCCGACATGGGTATTACTCACGTTGTTCGGGGCGAGGATTTGCTCAATACCACGCCCAAGGTGCGGCTGCTGTGGGACGCATTGGGGTTTGGCGAGCCGCCGACCTATGCCCATTTGCCCCTGCTGGTTGGCGAGGATCGCAAGAAGTTGTCGAAGCGCAAGAGTTCCGTCGCCCTGGCCGATTTCGAGGCACAGGGGTTCATTCCTGAGGCCATGGTCAATTATCTGGCGCTTCTTGGTTGGGGCCCGCCCGACGATGTCGAAATCCGACCTGTGAGCGAGATTGTCGAATTGTTCTCGCTTGAGGATGTAAACAAGGCGCCCGCTTTCTTTGATATGAAAAAGCTGAGCCACATCAACTCCACCTACATCCGTGAACTCGAACTCAATGATTTCAAAACACGGGTACAACCTTGGCTTACCGATCGTGCGCCCTGGACATCCGAGCAGTATCGACCCGAGGTCTTTGAGGCACTCGCCGAGATCATTCAGTCCAAGGTGCGTACTTTGGCCGAGGCGCCAAGTTTCATTGACTGGCTTATGTTTGACGATGCTCCCACTGATGAAAAATCGTGGGAAAAGGCGATGGTCAAAGGCAAGGCATCTCGCGAAATGCTCGATGGGGTGATCGCAGGTATTGACGACGTCGACTGGACCCATGAAGGCATGTACAACCTGGTTTCGTCGGTGGGCGAGGCGAACGAGCTCAAACTCGGAAAGGCCCAAGCGCCTATCCGTGTTGCGGTGACGGGTCGGACGGTCGGCCCACCATTGTTTGAGTCGATTGTGCTTCTCGATCGAGGCGAAGTTCGGCGTCGACTCGAAATTGCTCGGACCCAGTTGGGCTAATGGAAACTAGCGAACCGTCGAAGCAACCCCGTAGCGGGTTTCGGCGGGTTCGATGGCTTGTTGGCGTGCCGCTGCTTCTGTGCGGTTTGTATGTGTCCGTTTCGTTCGTACAAGTGCAGCGTGCGTCTACCGCATCATTTGATGGCACTGCGTCGGCGGTTGTTATTTTGGGGGCGGCGCAATACGACGGCGCCCCGTCGCCGGTTTTTGAACGTCGACTCCGCCATGGGTTTGCCCTCTATGAGGCGGGTAAAGCAGCCTTGATTGTGACTACGGGTAGCAATCAAGAAGGTGATCGATTCACCGAGGGATTTGCCGGTTACGAGTTTCTTCGAGAACTTGGTGTTCCCGATGGGGACCTTGTGGTCGTGGTCGATGGCAAAAACACCTGGGAACAGCTGTCTGCCACTCGTGCGGTGCTCAATGACCGAGAAATCAACGACATAGTCATCGTGTCCGACGCCTATCACGCATTGCGGTCACGACTCATCGCCGAAGACGTAGGTCTTGAGGCCGATTTTTCTTCGGCAGGGGGCACCTCATCGTTTCGCGAGTTAGCCCGCGAGACCGTCGGAGTCGTTCTGGGGCGCCCCTTTGGTTTCCGGCGCCTTTCGAATCTGCGTTAACCCTTGAGTCCTGTCGATATCCGCGGGAGGCACAAATATTCGGTTGGCTAATTCGCCCATTGCGATAGGATCGGATGTCGATTCATTCGGAGATGGTGTAATAGGCAACACAACTGGTTCTGGTCCAGTTATTGGGGGTTCGAGTCCTCCTCTCCGAGCTCCACAGAGTTAAGTGTGGTCCTTGCCCCGTTCGTCTAGCGGCCTAGGACGCTGGCCTCTCACGCCGGTAACACGGGTTCAAATCCCGTACGGGGTACAAAGTGTCGTGAGAATGACAATGCTGCCGCGGCAGCAAGGTACCTGCGACTGTTTCGGACTTGGTCCGGTCAGGTCCCACGAGATTGGCCACTGTTCACTGACATAAGGCGACGAGGGCGCGTAGTGCCCGCTACCGCTGTGGGTGAAAGCGACGTTAACCCAA
>CAXMUI010000199.1:0-3524 GCA_964196475.1 uncultured Acidimicrobiia bacterium | reverse complement strand
GGTTTCCGTTGCGTCCCCCGATCGCACCAAGGTCGAAGAGGCCGAGCGTCAGATCCGTCTGATCCTCGATCCTCCCACCGCCGAGGTTGGCGCCACCTACATGGGCAAGGTTGTCAACATCACCAACTTTGGTGCTTTCGTCAACATCCTTCCTGGTCGTGACGGCCTGCTCCACATCTCCAAGATTGGTGGCAAGCGTCGCATTGACAAGGTCGAAGACGAGCTTGAGCTTGGTCAGGACATTGAGGTCATTGTCGAAGACATCGACCCCAATGGCAAGGTCAGCTTGAAGGAAGCCAGCTCCAGCGAGGGCGAGACTTCCGCGAAGAGCAGCTCCGATTCGAAGCCAGCCAGGTCCGAGAAGCCAGCCAAGTCGGACGATTCGTCCTCCGATGATGCCGACTCCGACGACGACAGCAGCTCCGATGATGCCGACTCCGATGACAACAACTCTGACGACAACAGCTCCGACGAGTCAGCCGAGGCAACCGAAACTGTTTCATTTGACGATGAGTTCGATGCTCAGATGTCATCCGAACACGGTGATCTCGGCCCGAAGTCCAAGCGCACCGACCGTGGCGATCGTGGCCGTGGCCGCGGCGGACGTCGCGGTGGTCGTCGCTAGCAAAATCTGCCGAGGCGAAAGCTTAAGCACAAGAAGTAGTTGCCGCTAGCCCGTAGGGCAGCGGTAAGCAAAGGGAGCCTTGGCACTAGCTAGGGCTCCCTTTTCGCGTTTTGCGGCGAGCGCAATAATTTGCCAGGGGCAATTGCTGTCTGTTGCCGTATCGGGACAAGTACTGTTGCAGGCATGATTCGTGTTGGAGTAGTTGGGGCCGCTGGACGTATGGGGGCCGCGGTCTGTAATGCCGTTGCTGCTGACCCCCAACTTGACTTGGTAGCTGCCTTTGACCCCAACGGTGGATCGAATGCTGCCATCGAAATAGCAACGGACTTACGTTCCTTTGTTGAGGCCGAAGTAGACGTGGCGGTTGACTTCACGGTTCTGGAGGCCGCACGCGCCAACCTCGACTGGCTGGCAACAAATGGCATTCACGCCGTCGTTGGTACGACTGGATTTACCGATGATGATCTCAATCGTCTTCGCGACAGGTTCACCAGCAGCAACTGTCTCATCGCTCCAAACTTCGCGATCACCGCGGTCCTAATGATGCGCCTGTCGGAGTTGGCCGCACCCTTTTTTGACACGGTTGAGATTATTGAGCTCCACCATGACAACAAGGTCGACGCACCCTCAGGAACGGCAATGATGACTGCCGAGCGGATTGCCTCATCGTCAGGTGACTGGGCCGATGACCCAACCACAACCGAGGTGGTTCCGGGGGTTCGCGGCGGTAGCGGCCCCGGGGGCATCCCCATGCACGCAGTACGCATGCGCGGCATGGTGGCCCACCAGGAAGTTATTTTCGGAGCAGAAGGGCAAACTCTGACTCTGCGCCAAGACAGTTACGACCGTTCATCGTTTATGCCAGGCGTGATCCTTGCGGTGAAGAATATCAGCACGTTGCCCGGGCTTACCTTGGGCCTCGATGCGCTTCTTGATGTCTAACCCCATCCTTGTCGCACAGCACTGGTTTGGTTCGCGGTAGATGGCCAACGAATCTCCTAACTACGGTTTTGCTCGCAGCCCGAAATGGATCGTCTCGCACTTAGTTGTCCTGGCTTTGCTGGTCGGTCTTTGCAGCTTGGGGTTGTGGCAAATTAGTCGACTCCACGAACGACAAGACCGCAATGATCGTGTACGGGAGCGCACCGAGTTTGTCGCCGCGCCAGTAGAAGAATTAGTGGCTGGAACGACCAATGTGGATGACTTGGAGTGGCGCCTCGCTGAGGTAACAGGCCAGTATCAGATTAGGGACCAAGTGTTGGTGGTCAACCGCAGTTTCGACGGAGGGTCAGGTGCGTGGGTACTCACGCCACTGCTCCTCAGCGATGGCTCAGCGGTCATTGTTAACCGCGGATGGGTACCATTTTCGGTGCAGGTGGCTGCGGATCGATCCAGTTTCGATCCGCCATCTGGAACGGTGACAGTCGGTGGTCTGGTGCAATTGAGCCAGGCCCGTGGCCGCTTCGGCGCGGGTGATCCGGTCGAGCCAGACTTGCTCGCTCGGGTCGATCTCGACGCCTACACCGACGTTGTGGATTACCCGTTGTTGTCGGTCTACGTGCAGTTGGAGTCGGCGACTGGGGGAGCAGGAGGTGGGCCAGATCTTCCAAAAGTGGTCCCTCGTCCGGTGCTCACCAACGGCCCTCACCTCAGCTACACCGTGCAATGGTTCATCTTCGCTGCCATAGCCGCGTGTGGATACGGCCTCATTTTACGCAGACGTGCTTGGGCGAAGCAGTAATACCGGAGTACTGCAAGCCCAGGCGAGTATCGTTGCTGACCTATGACACGTTTTGGGTCGGTTCTCACCGCAATGATTACACCGTTCAACGACGACTTGTCGTTGGATCTCGATGGCGCGCAGAAGCTGGCGAACTGGCTGGTCGACCACGGAAACGAAGGTTTGATCATCACGGGCACTACAGGCGAAGCGCCAACGTTGAGTCACGAAGAACAAGTACAGGTTGTGGCCGCCGTCGTGGATGCCGTTGGTGACCGCGCTTCGGTAATTGCGGGGTCGGGAAGCAACGACACGGCGTCGGCTGTCAAGAACACGGTGGCAATGTCCGCAGCGGGTGCCGACGGTGTCTTGGTCGTCGCCCCGTACTACAACAAGCCGGGTCAGGCTGGGCTGTACGACCACTTTCGGGTGATCGCGGCGGCGACCGACCAGCCGGTGATTTTATACGACATTCCTGGTCGCACCGGGCGCAAGATCTCCACCGAGACAATCCTGTCTCTCGTGCACGACGTGGAGAACATTGTGGCGCTCAAGGACGCAGCCGGGGACCCGAGCGAAACAGCCGTGCTCATATCCCAGGCACCTGATGACTTCGAGGTTTACTCCGGCGACGACGCCCTTACCCTGCCGCTGCTAGCAGTCGGTGCGGTGGGAACAATCGGTGTGGCCACCCACTGGACCGCACCAGAGCACCAGGAAATGTTTGCTGCTTTGGCTGCGGGCAATCTGGCGAAAGCAACGCTAATTAACCAAGGCATGCTCCCTTCCTTTGCGTTCGAAACAGGCGACGAGTTACCGAACCCGATTCCTACTAAGGCGGTAATGAAAGTACTTGGGCTTCCCAGCGGACCGTGTCGCCCACCTATGGGGCCGGTTCACACCGATCTCACCACCGAAGCTACGGCGATTCTGAGCACCACCGCTATTGGCCGCGAATACGGATTGGCATAGAGCATGGCAGCAGATGTAAAGGTCACATTCCTGGGCGGACTGGGCGATATCGGACGAAATTGCGCGGCAATCGAGACCGACGGCCGTATTGTCATTTTGGATTGTGGGCAACTCTTCCCCGATGAAATCACTCCCGGTGTCGACTCAATCTTTCCCGATTTCCGCTACCTCGAAGACCGCTGGGACGATGTCGAAGCCGTTGTCCTC
>CAXMUI010000198.1:0-5123 GCA_964196475.1 uncultured Acidimicrobiia bacterium | reverse complement strand
ACCGTTGATGGTGAGCGCAGCGCCGTTCTCGTTGTTGTAATCCAGATCGCCGTAGGTGGAACTGGCGCCGGACCCACTGTCGTCACTGTTACAGAGAGTCAATAGGTAGGTATTGCCAGCCACAAGATTGATCACCTGCGGGCCACTACCTTCGCTGGCATCAATAAATGCCTCACGCAGCGACAATGCCACTCCGGCTGGATCGTCGGCCTGATCCACCGCGGTGGTGACGTTATACACACCCGCTACCCCCGCGTCGGCCTCAGGTGTTAGAAAAACGAGCGGCACAATAGCGGCTAGCAAAGCAACCAGTGCCAAGGCGGCGATCGAAGTGCGTGGATTACGAAGCGAGAATGTCACGAAAAGGTCCTTAGGGCTGCCACGACAACGTCGCACTAATACCCGGGTGTTAGAAGTCAAATAACAATAGTGCGCCACCGGTCGGTCGCGCACTATTCTTGGCATAAAAATAGCGATGCCCCCGCCAATATGGCGAGGGCATCAGCTTGTTTGTAAACGAAGTGAGACTTAGAAGTCCATGTCTGGCATACCGCCAGCCGAATCGCCATCGGGTGCATCAGCAATGACGGCTTCGGTGGTCAAGAACAATGCAGCAATTGAGCCGGCATTTTCAAGAGCCGAACGGGTCACCTTGGCAGCATCGATGATGCCAGCCTTCATGAGATCTTCGTACTCGTTCGTAGCAGCGTTAAGGCCCTTGTTGCCCTTAAGGTTGCGTACCTTTTCGACGATGACGCCACCTTCGAGACCGGCGTTAACCGCAATCTGGTGAAGGGGGGCTTCGAGGGCCTTGGCCACGATGCGCGCACCGGTAGCTTCGTCGGCGTCCTTGATACCTTCGATTGCTTCGTAGACCGCAGCCTGGGCACGTATCAACGTGACACCACCACCGGCTACAACACCCTCTTCGAGGGCAGCACGCGTGGTGCTCACGGCATCTTCGATGCGGTGCTTCTTCTCCTTGAGCTCTACCTCGGTAGCAGCGCCAACCTTGAGGATGGCTACGCCGCCGGACAATTTGGCAAGGCGCTCTTGGAGCTTCTCGCGGTCATAGTCGGAATCGGTGTTTTCGATCTCAGCTTTAATTTGACCTACTCGACCTTCGACCTCGGCAGAATCGCCGGCGCCTTCGATGATGGTGGTTTCATCCTTGCTGATAACCACCCGGCGAGCCTGACCAAGCAGTTCGACGGTGGTGCTTTCGAGCTTAAGACCAACCTCTTCGCTGATTACCTGACCACCGGTCAGGATGGCCATGTCTTGCATCATGGCCTTGCGGCGATCACCGAAGCCAGGAGCCTTAACGGCGACCGAAGTAAAGGTGCCACGGATTTTGTTTACCACAAGGGTAGAAAGGGCCTCGCCATCGATGTCTTCGGCGATGATCAGTAGGGGCTTGCCGCCCTGCATGACCTTTTCGAGGACCGGAACAATTTCGCGCACGGCCGAAATCTTGGAACCTACGAACAAAATGTAGGGGTCTTCGAGAACAGCTTCCATGCGGTCGACGTCGGTGACGAAGTAAGGCGAGATGTAACCCTTGTCGAAGCGCATACCCTCGACGAGGTCCATGTCAATACCAAAGGTCTGGCCTTCTTCGACAGTGATTACGCCGTCTTTGCCAACCTTGTCGATGGCTTCGGCGATCATGGCACCAATTTCGGGGTCGGCCGAAGAGATGGAGGCCACATCGGCGATCTGCTCTTTGTCCTTAACCGCCTTGGCGTTGCCCAAGATGGATTCGCGACCAACAGCGATGGCGGCCTCGATGCCCTTCTTCATGGACATGGGGTTTGTACCAGCGGCAACGTTGCGGAGGCCTTCGCGGACCATGGCCCAAGCGAGCACGGTGGCGGTAGTAGTGCCATCGCCAGCAACATCGTCAGTCTTCTTGGCAACCTCTTTGACCAACTCGGCGCCGATGCGCTCGTAGGGATCTTCGAGGTCGATTTCCTTAGCGATGGATACGCCATCGTTGGTGATAGTGGGGGCTCCCCACTTCTTGTCGAGAACAACGTTACGGCCCTTAGGGCCGATGGTGACGCGTACAGCGTCAGCGAGCTTGTTCATGCCCGCTTCGAGGCCACGACGTGCCTCGTCGTCAAACGAAATAATCTTTGCCATTGCTAGTAACTCCTGGAGTTAGCAGTCTCGGATTGAGAGTGCTAACTCTACGCCCGCGATGGCAAGAGAAACAACCGCCACTGCATCAGGTTTCGCGCTATATCACGCGGACCCTGAGCAATAGAGACCGGACTTAGATTCCGCCTGCAACGGCAGGAATGATCGCAACCTGAGCGCCATCTTCGACGGCAGTATTGATTCCGTCGAGAAAACGAACGTCTTCGTCGGACACAAATACGTTTACAAAGCGGCGGAGATTACCTTCGTCATCGAGGATCTTTGAGCCGAACCCCGGATGGGCTGTCTCGAGGGATGCGAGAACTTCGGCAACAGTGCCAGGGTCGACATCGACCTCGGCCTCACCAGCGGTGAGAGGGCGGAGGGTGGTTGGGATTCTAATCTTGACTGACATAGTCAGGATTATACCGTTGGTGATCGGGGAAGCGTTACGAGCGTCGTCGAGCAAGCTCGGCCGATACAGCCTCGGTGACGCATGGCAAGGTTTCGTTCCATGAACGTTCGGGCCCATACATCTCGCTCAGCGACACCAACGTGACCCCATCGGGTGCGGCAACCTCGGCGGCACCACACACAATCATGGCCGGCACCCCGAACTCCGCCGCCATATCCACGACGCCTCCCACGACCTTTCCTGCGAACGACTGGTCATCAAGCAAGCCCTCGCCGGTGATCACCAAATCGGCACCCTCGATCGCGTCGGCCAATTCGAGTTCCTCAGCGATCAGCTCAAACCCCGGGACAAGAGTCGCTCCAACAGCAGCTAAGGCTCCAGCCAAACCGCCCGCTGCTCCGGCACCTGGTAACGACCGAACATCGACGCCGTAATCGTCGAGATACACGTCTTGCAATCGTTCAAGTCGCCTGCGCAACATGGCCACCTGAGCGGGGGAGGCTCCCTTTTGTGGACCAAAGATTGATGCCGCGTCGACAAACAAGGTGGTCACATCGCATGCCACCACAAGTTCGATGCCCTTAAACCGGTAGACGGGATGCATCGCCTGCAGGGCCCCCAAGCCACCATCGGTGGTAGCCGAGCCGCCCAAACCAACAATAATTCGCTCCGCTCCTCGCTGCACGGCCTGATCGAGCAGTTCGCCTGTCCCAAAAGTGGAAGCCGTCATAGGGTCGTTGCCCTCCTTGCCGCCGGCAATATCTAACCCAGACGCCAATGCCATTTCGATTACGGCAGTTCGACCCAACAAGCGCCATGCAGCATCGACGGTCTCGCCATTGGGCCCCGTAATCGTGCAGACGCGGTTGGCGCCGCCGAGCGCCGCCAGCATCCCTTCTCCCCCATCGGCCAGCGCAACCCCGGTCGAATCCCATCCGTTGAGCGTCGCCGCATCACATGCGGCGGCAACGACCTCTTTGGCCGTCGCACTTCCGCGAAATTTGTCAGGCGCAACAACAACACGCATTAGCGCAACCGGGACTTGAATTCGGAAACCGTGTTATCCGTCGGTGCCTTCGGCGACCGGGTCATTGCCCAGCACAACCAGAACATGGGCGCCGCGAGTGTCCACGCCCGAAGGGCCCGGTTCTGTGGCAGGCATGGGCTGAACGGCCGTTGGACTGACCGAAAGTATTTGCGCTATCGCATCGGCATCGGGCTGATAGTCGGGCTCATAGTAGACCGTTGTGGTCTCGGCATTTTCGGGCGAGTTGGTGGGGTCGAGCATGACGTAGTTGCGAGCCGCAAGCGTGCCCGATGCGACGGATGCCGCACCAGTGATGTTGCCACCATTAGCAACGAGTACTTTGACCGTGTCCGGTGCATGACTCGGAGTAGTCAGCGGCAAGTCTTCGGTTCCTGGTGAATCGGCTGGGTCGACCGCAACGGCATCGCCATTCTCATCGACATCAGCAGAGGCATCGTCGTCGGTAGTCGTGTCGTCGACCGCTGAGTCACTTGTAGCAAGCGAGCCGCCACTATCACCACCATCGAACCCCCGACCGAGCACAAAGGCGCCGACCAGCAATGCCAAGACGATTAGAACTGCACCTTTACCTGCGGTGTTATCCACGCTACTTTTTCCTTTTTGAAGATCTTTGTGCATTCCACGATAGCGCCCACGGCGACCGCTGTCTGGACGATAGCCTGTCAAGCCACGCCCGAGTAGCTCAGTTGGTAGAGCAGCTGTCTTGTAAACAGCAGGTCAGGAGTTCAATTCTCCTCTCGGGCTCTCGAGACCTCAAATAATGCCAGCGCTCCCGCTGCGGACACATTGAGCGAATCAAGCGGTCCCGACATCGGAATTGTCACGACGACGTCGCACCTTTTTCGAACGAGGGGCGATACGCCCTTGCCTTCCGCTCCGAGCACCAGTGCAACCGGTCCATTGGCCTGGGGCAGCCCCCACAATTTCTGCTCAGACACCGTGTCGAGCCCAACCGTCCATACTTCAAGTTCAGTCAGTTTGGTCATGGCGGCAGGAAGGCCAGCCACTGACGCAATAGACAGATGTTCAATCGCGCCCGCCGCGGCTTTCGCCACCGTTGGCGTTATGTGCACGGCGCGATGCCGAGGTAACACAACGCCAGTAACGCCCGCACACACCGCGGTACGTAATAATGCGCCAAGATTTCCTGGATCCGTTACCCCATCAACGAGCAACAAAAATGGAGGGCCCTCGGAACGCCGCACCATGTCTTCAAGCTTTGTTTCCGGCAACTCCGCCGCTACAGCTCGCACACCTTGGGCTCCCTGAGACCTTGCGGTGTGTTCGAATTTTGAGCGGGTTACATAGCGCATTGGCACATGAGCATCGTTGGCAAGATCGACAATCTCATCAAGAATCGGTGCCGCATCGAGATCGTCGGCCAGGGTGAGTTCTTTAACACGGCGCCGACCGGCAATCAGTAATTCTCGCACCGCGTGACGGCCCTCGACAATATCTCCACCGATCCCACGCTTTATCGCATCGCGGGCGCCCATATATGTGTCCTCGCCACCGGTA
>CAXMUI010000197.1:0-5403 GCA_964196475.1 uncultured Acidimicrobiia bacterium | reverse complement strand
GTTCCCACCAGGTCTTCAAGGCCAGTTCGGTCAATTGCTGAGGCGACCACGTGGGCCGAACCAGGGGGCGTGCGTACAACAAGCAGGTCGCCCGATCGGTTGACTTCAACCACCCAATCGCCGAGCACCCGGCGGAGCGTGTCACTCGGAACATGATGATCGGTGGGATCTTCTGGGACGCCGTAAACCGTGTCGCCACCGGGAATGCGTACTTTGATAGCGCCCATTTCTTCGAGGTCTCGCGACACCGTTGCTTGGGTGGATTCGATGCCTTCGGTTTCGAGCAGGTCAACCAATTGCGTTTGACTGCTGACCGGGTTGTCCGCGAGTAACTGTCCGATGCGATGTTGGCGTTGGTTCTTTCCTAGTCGTCGTCCCATTAGTTATTTTCCTTGAGCCACCAGAGCAAACCACGAGCCGAATGCATGCGATTGGTTGCCTGCGCCCAAACCCGACTGGCCGAGCCATCGAGAACATCGCGAGTCACTTCTTCGCCCGGGTGGGCCGGGAGGCAATGCATCAAGATGCCGCCCTCGTTGGTTTGGGACAACAGGTTCTCGTCAATGGTGAAGTCGGCGAAAGCGTCGAGACGTTGCTGACGTTCTTCTTCTTGTCCCATCGACGTCCACACGTCGGTGTAGACCACATCGGCGCCCGACACCGCTTCAGCGGGAGTAACCGTAACCAGTGGGTCTATTCCAGAACTACGAATGCGATCGAGGTCGCCATCACTGAAGTGATATCCCGCTGGACAGGCGACTTGGAAGTTCATCCCAACCATTCCGCATGCGATTCCTAACGATCGAGCGACATTGTTGGCATCACCGACATAGGCCACGGTGCGTCCATCAAATTCGCCGAACGTCTGCTTGATGGTTAGTAAATCAGCCAGAGCCTGCAACGGATGTGAATCGTCGGACAACATGTTGACGACTGGTACCGAGGAAACTCGGGCCATGCGTTCGACCTTGTGATGCTCGAAGACTCGGGCCGCCAGGATGGAGTGGTAGCCGCTGAGCACCCGCGCAATGTCTTCGGCGCTCTCACGCTGGTCGAGTCCAACCTCGTCGGGCTTAATGGTGATGGGATGCCCACCAAGTTGTACGACGGCCATCTCCATGGAGTTGCGGGTACGTAGCGAAGGCTTCTCAAAAAGTAGCGCCACGCCCTCGCCAGCCAGAATTTGGGCGGGGTTGGGTTCGGCCGCTTTGTGGAGCACATCAGCGAGTTCGGTAGGCGTGAGATCGTCGACCTCAAGTAGGTGGCGGATCATGAGCTCAGGACTCCTCGTAAAATTGCTACGGCTTCTTCTACTTCGGCATCGCTGGTTGTGAGGGGCGGTGTTAGCCGAAGCGCTGTTGGAGTTATCGGATTGACCAGCAGACCAGCATCGGTAGCGCGGCTCGCGACATCTTTGGCGATCTCGCCATCGAGTTCGAGGGCCAACATTCCGCCCATACCTCGAACATGCACAGCACGAGGCAGTTCAGAAAGCGCCGCCGTCATCGTGACGCCAAGCGCAGCAGCCCGATCGGCCATGTTGTCGCGATCCATGATCTCGAGCACTTTGCGGGCGGCCGCTGTACCGAGCGGATTGCCACCGTAAGTACTGCCGTGGTCGCCCGGTTCGAGGCTTTCGGCTACGGATCGCTTGGCCCAAACAGCAGCGATGGGAAACCCATTGCCCAGTGCCTTGGCCAAACACACAACGTCGGGTTGTACGTCGTAATGCTGATGAGCAAACCATTTACCCGTACGGCACAGACCACTTTGTACCTCATCGACCATGAAGAGCATTTGGCGCTCATCAGCGAGGTTGCGCGCCGCGGTCATGAACTCTTGACTCGCTGGCCATACGCCGCCTTCGCCCTGGACGGGTTCAAGGTGAATTGCCGCTGTCGTCGGATCGATTGCGCTCTCGAGCGCAGCTACGTCGTCGCGGGCCACATGCCGGAAACCTTCGGGCATGGGAGCGAACGGTTCATGTTTATTGGGTTGCCCACACGCAGCGAGTGCCGCGAGGGTGCGTCCGTGAAACGAACCAAATGTCGTGATCACCCCGTAGCGACCGTGGCCGGCCCACTTGCGAGCGAGTTTGAACGCAAACTCGTTGGCCTCGGCCCCGGAGTTGCAGAAGAATACTTGGCCATCGCCGCCGAGGTGGCGGTCGATTTCGCGCGCAACGGGTGCCGCATGTTCGGTGGCCCAAAGGTTGGACACCTGAACGAGCTTGGCTGCTTGTTCAGCGATGGCGTCGGCCACCTCTGGGTGAGCGTGGCCGAGGGCCTGAACGGCTAGACCACCGACGAAGTCCAGGTACCGCTTGTCGTTTGAGTCCCAAAGTTCAGTGCCCTTGCCGCGCACGAACATGATGGAGGGGGCCCCATAGTTGGGCATCGTTGGGTCATCCAACAAGGCATCGAGAATTTGTGGTTGGGCGGCCATTACTTGGCTCCTTCGAGTGCGCCGTCGGCTGTGATCATGGTGCCGATGCCAGCTTCGGTGAATAGTTCTAACAACAAGACATGCGGAATTCGTCCGTCAAGAAAGTGGGCTCGGGTTACTCCTGCCTGCACCGCATCAACCGCGGCGTCGACCTTGGGAATCATGCCGCCAGCAATGGTGCCGTCGTCGATGAGTCCTTGAAGTTCGCTGACCGAGGTGCGCTCCACGATCGATGACGGGTCCGTTACGTCGGTGAGCAGGCCCGGTACATCGGATAGGTAAATGATTTTTTCAGCGCCGAGGGCACCCGCTATTGCACCGGCAACTGTGTCGGCGTTGATGTTTAAGGCCTGCCCGCTGCCGTCGGAACCAATCGTGGACACGACCGGAATCATGTCCTCGGCAAGCAATCGGGTGATGATGCTCGGATCGACGGAAACGACCTCGCCTACAAAGCCCAGGTCATCACTGATTTGCTTTGCGAGTATCAGACCACCGTCTTCGCCAGAAAGCCCCACGGCGAGCGCACCGTGCACGTTGATGGCTCCGACAATGTCGCGGCCCACCTTTCCTACCAACACCATTCGAGCCACATCGAGCGTCTCGGCGTCAGTGACCCTGAGGCCGTCGACGAAGGCTGTCTCTTTGCCCAACTTGGCCAGTAACTCACCAATTTGGGGTCCTCCGCCATGCACCACGACGGGCTTCAATCCAACCGAACGAAGCAGCACGATGTCTTCGGCGAAGGTCGCGGATAGAGACGAGTCAATCATCGCGTTCCCGCCAAATTTGACCACCACGATCGCCCCGCGGAATTGTTGGATGTACGGCAACGCCTCGATGAGCGCGTTGGCCCGCCGAAGCGGTTCGAAACCGCGGTCATTAGTTGGAACAGTCATGAGCGGTACCCCGCGTTGATATCGATATAGCCATGGGTGAGATCGCAGGTAAAGACTTTGGCCTCGCCGGTGCCGATACCGACGTCGGTGTGCAGCAGTACTTCATCGCCGCGGAGGTGTTCTGTGGCCCGATCTTCGCTATAGGTGGGTGCTTGTACACCGTGTTCGGCGACCAGTTCGTCACCGATATGGATAGTGAGGTTGTCGCGGTCGGCTCGCTCCCCCGCTTTGCCAACGGCCATCACGATGCGGCCCCAGTTGGCATCTTCGGCGGCGAGCGCAGTCTTGACGAGTGGCGAGTTGGCGATGGACAGCGCAATCACCTTGGCGGCATCGTCTGTCTCGGCCCCGGTGACCTGCACGGTCACAAATTTGGTGGCACCTTCGCCGTCGCGGACAATTTGATGGGATAAGTCGGTAAGCACGGCGGTTAGCGATTCGACGAAGCTGTCATATGCGTCGCCCTCGGTCGAATCGAGGAGGGCGTCTTCGGCCTGGCCGGTTGCAAACAGCAGCACGGTGTCGCTGGTGGATGTGTCGGAGTCGACGGTAATACGGTTAAAGCTGAATTCGGTAGCGGTGGCTAATGCACTTTGCAGCACGGGCGCCGATACGGCGATGTCGGTGAATGCAAACCCGAGCATGGTGGCCATGTCGGGAGCGATCATGCCGCTGCCTTTCGCGATGCCGACAATGACGCCACCGCCGGCCACTGATGCGGCTGCACCTTTGGCAAACGTGTCGGTGGTTCGAATGGCGTTCGCCGCTGCTTCCCACCCGTGGGCGTCGGACGGCGAGAGGTCGGCGACTAGGTCGCCCAACGCCGCCACCATTGGTTCCATAGGAAGCGTCTCGCCGATAACTCCGGTGGAGGCAAGAAATACCTGGTCAGACGCAACCCGTAGATAGTCGGCCACTGTGGTCGCCGTCAACTCGGCCGCGGTCTCGCCTGCAATGCCCGTGAAAGCATTGGCGTTGCCAGAGTTACACACGATGGCGCTGCCGGTGCCGTTGGGGAGGATCTTGCGGCACCAATCAACCGGCGCCGATGGGCACAACGACTGAGTAAAGACGCCGGCCACCGTGGAACCAGGGACCACTTTAGCCAACATAAGGTCGGCCCGCTTCTGGTAGCGCAACCCGGCCGCCAGAGTGGCGATGTCGACGCCAAGTACGGGCGGCAGTGTGGGGAAAGCGGCAGGAGCGAGCGGGGAAAGCGTCATTATGGGTACACCCCGACAATTGGAAGGCCCATGGTCTCTGGGAGGCCCAATGCCAAATTGGCGTTCTGTACAGCCATCCCTGAAGCACCCTTCATGAGGTTGTCAAGCGAGGCCATAGTCATGACAAGGCCGGTCCGAGGATCGACCCGTGCCGTGAGGTGCACCGTGTTACTGCCAAGCGTGGCTTTTGTTGACGGTGGCCGATCGCTGACGACCATAAAGGGTTCGTCGTCATAGAAGCTATGCAGCGCATCCATAGCTTCGGCCGTAGTGCAGGGCTTGGACGGACGGCTGTAGCAGGTAGCAATAATTCCCCGGTTCATGGGGGCTAGATGAGGTTGAAATAAGACAGTTACGTCCTGCCCTGTGCGGTCGTTGAGTGCTTGTTCGATCTCGGGCGTGTGCCGATGGGTGAGCAAACCGTAGGGGGTGACATCCTCGTCGACCGTACAGAACGTGGTGTGGGGTTTCGGTGGCCGGCCTGCTCCGCTGACGCCAGTTACGAGATTGACGACGATGCCGTCGGGTTGCACGAGTCCAGCGTCGAGCATTGGCGCTAAGGCAAAGACGGCCGACGCAGCATTGCATCCGGTGGCAGCAATGAGTTCGGCGCCAATAATTTGGTCACGGAAGAGTTCGGGAAGGCCGTAGACGAAATCGTCGAGCAGTTCGGGACAGCTATGTTCGTCGCCATACCACTCGGGATAGAGGTCCTTGTCGTGCAACCGGAAATCCGAGCCCAAGTCGACAATATGGCCGACCCTCCCCCGCATCTCGGGAATCACGCTTTGGCTAATCCCATGCGGGAGTCCAACAAACACCAAATCGAGGCCGTC
>CAXMUI010000196.1:0-22311 GCA_964196475.1 uncultured Acidimicrobiia bacterium | reverse complement strand
CTCCTAATCGTTAAGATCAACGCCTACCTTGCCCGGTAGTTCAACTGGCAGAACGTCGGCCTTTGGAGCCGAATGTTGGAGGTTCGAGCCCTCCCCGGGCAGCGATCTGTATTTTCCCGAGGCTCGTTTAGCTCTTTTGGGTGCGCAGCGGTAGGTTCTCGGAGACACATCCTCAAATCGGAGAATTACCAGTGGAACTGGTCACCAAGAAACGGTTGATGTTGGTTTCGGGTCGGGCACACCGTCCTTTGGCCGAGAAAATAGCTGGCAAGCTTGGCATCGAGCTAAGCGAGCCAAATATTGCGGCATTTTCTAACGGCGAATTGCATTGCCGCTACAGCGAATCGGTGCGTGGTTGCGACATATTCATTGTCCAGACCCATTCCGGCTTTGACGGTGGATCCATCAACGATGCCATGATCGAGCACCTCATCATGGTCGATGCGGCCCGCCGGGCATCCGCCAAACGGATCACGGTGGTCTGCCCCTACTTTGGGTACGCCCGCCAGGATCGCAAGTCCGAAGGACGCGAGCCCATTTCCGCCAAGATGATGGCAGATCTGTTCAAGTCGGCTGGTGCAAGTCGGATGATTTCGCTTGATCTCCACTCCGGTCAGATCCAAGGGTTCTTCCAGGGGCCCTGGGATCATCTCACGGCCATGCCGGTCCTTATGGGGGCCCTGCGCGATCTGGGTGATGACCTTGTGGTCGTTTCGCCTGACGCTGGACGGGTAAAGGTTTCTGAGCGCTATGCGAATGCTCTGGGTGCCGACCTGGCCATCGTGCACAAACGCCGAATCAAGGGCGAGAAGAACAAGGTTGAGGCCAAAGAGGTAGTAGGCGAGGTTGCGGGTCGAGTGTGTGTCCTCATCGACGACATGATCGATACTGGCGGAACCATTGTTGCGGCCGCCGAGGTACTCATGGCTCGCGGAGCGAAGTCTGTTATTGCTGCTACCACGCATCCCGTATTGTCTGGTCCGGCTATGCAGCGACTCAACGATTCGGTCATCGAGCGGGTCATTGTCACCGATACCTTGCCGTTGCCGAAGAATGCTGATCTGTCCAAGATCGAAGTGGTTTCGGTCTCGGGTGTACTCGCTAATGCCATCAACGCGGTGTTCGAGGATGCTTCAGTTAGCGATATTTTTGGTGGAGCGAACCACTCCTAGAGCAGTTCGTGCCGGTTTGGTGTCCTTCACCGGAACCAATACGCGGGCAACGTAGCGGTTCAGCGAACGAGTCGTTAGCATTATCGGTCGGTTTAAGCGCAATAGTTCATCGGAGAAACCCATGGCCGAACAAAGCCTCACAGCAACAACAGGACGCGACCTCGGGTCGCGCTCAACACGTCGGCTTCGCCGCGAGGGACAGGTTCCTGGTGTCGTTTACGGCCTAGGTACCGACCCAATCGCCATTGCGATGAACTACAAAGAGTTGCGCACAGCGATGACCACAGAAGCTGGTCTTAACGTGCTCATCAACCTCGACATTGATGGTGCGAGCGAGCTTTGCATTCTCAAGGAGTTGCAGCGCGATGCAATCCGCCAAGAGGTCAGCCACGTTGACTTCATTCGCATTGATGCGACCGTCGACGTTGCTGTCGATGTAGTCATTCACCTCGAAGGTGAAGCTAAAGAGGTCGCCAACGCAAGCGGCATGGTCGATCAGCTCATGTTCTCCTTGCCGGTGCTCACCAAGCCAAACAACATTCCAACATCACTCACCGTCGACATCAGCAACCTCGAGATCAATGGCGCCATTCACGTGGCCGATATTGCTCTTCCCGAGGGAGTTATTGCCAACATCGACGGCGACGAATCTGTGGCTATTGGTGTTATTACCCGTTCAACGCTCGAAGCAATGGCCGCCGAAGACGCAGCTGCTGCTGCCGCCGAAGGCGATCTTTTGGCTGCTGCCGAAGAGGGCGACGATGAGGACAGCGACGACTGAGTGTCCTCGCTCGACTAATGGCCGCTATGCGGCGTCCGCGTAGTAACAAGGTTCGACGCGGGACGCCCGCTGACCTGTTGGTAATTGGGTTAGGGAATCCGGGCGAGAAGTACGCTCGAACGCGCCACAACGTAGGTGCCGAAGTCGTGGAGTTGTTAGCGCAACGCCACGGTGGGCGATTGAGACCTGGCAAAGAAAAAGCGCTCGTCGACGAAGTTCGTATTGGTGAGCATCGTGTGGCGTTGGCTTTTCCGACGACGTTTATGAACGATTCTGGTCGTGCCGCCGCTCCATTGGTGCGGCGCTACGGAATCGAAGATTTAACTTGCCTCGTTGTCGTGCAAGACGAACTCGATCTCGAAGTAGGTCGGGTGAAGCTCAAGATGGGTGGCGGGCTGGCTGGACACAACGGGCTTCGGTCGCTGCGTGATCACTTGCACAGCACCGAATTCGTGCGGCTGCGCATCGGTGTCGGCAAGCCTCGCACCAAAGAACAAGGCGCCGGGCATGTGCTTAAGAAGGTCGGCAAGGCCGATCGATCCGAGCTAGATATTGCCGTCCAGGTTGCTGCCGATGCTGTTGAATCGATTCTGGTGAACGGCCTTGAGGCAACGATGAACCAGGTTAATTCGCAATCGTGAGCGAAGGTGTTCTGGCCCCGTTAGTGGGCCTACTCGAACGTCATCCCGCGCTTGACGATCTTTTGGCGCGCCGTTCGCCGGCGGTTGCTGTTCCCCAGGCTGCACAGCCGGTGGTACTTGCTGCGTTGGCAGATCAGTCAGAACGTCGGCCCATTGTCGTTGTGGTTGCCACAACCAGTGATGCCGAACGCCTTACCGGCGACTTGGGAGCGTATGTAGGCGACTCCGGGGTGGCGCAGCTTCCGGCGTGGGAGACGCTGCCGTTTGAGCGAGTGAGCCCAACCGTAGAAACTATGGGTCAGCGATCGAAGGTGATGTCGCAACTGCGACGTGATGATGGCCCCGCAATTGTTGTTGCCCCAATTCGTGCGCTCATTCAACGGGTGCCTCCGACCGTGTCGGAGATTGCGCCTCTAGTAATCGGTGTAGGCGATCAAATCGACCCACACGATGTAATTCAACAGCTGGTCAACTGGGGTTACCGGCGCGATGCACAGGTTGAGCATCGCGGGGATGTAGCGCTGCGTGGCTCGATTCTCGATATTTTCCCGTCGACCGAAGCGGCCCCGATTCGTGTCGACTTGTTTGATACCGAAGTCGATCGCATGACCGAATTTGCGGTCGCTACGCAGCGATCAACTGGTGTGCGATCCGAGGTCGAGATCTATCCGGCTCGAGAGCTTCTTGTTAACCGCGAGATGGCCGATCGGGCCGAAGCGCTTATTGCGACCGCTCCGTGGGGTCGTGAGCATTGGCAGCGTCTGGCTGACGGTGAATTCTTCGATGGCATGGAGTCGTGGCTTCCTTGGTTGATCGATGATGACGAGGCGCTTCCCGACTTGTTGGGAGCCGATGCACAGATTGTGTTGATTGATCCCACTCGTTTGCGCACGCGCGCCGAAGATCTGCTGGCCGAGGAACACGACATTGCGGCCAGTCTGGCCCGCACCTGGGGCGGTGACATTGATGTCGAGGTTGCCCAACTGCACCTGGAATTAGAATTTCTTCTGGCCCGGACCGATGCGGTGGTTGCCAACGTTACGACGCTGGCCGACAGCCCTGAAATGCCAACCGTTAAGGCTTCTGCTCCCGCTCCCTCGGCGGCTGCTGGCGGAGGGTTATTCGAGCAGATTCGCCAGCTTCTCATCGAGGGTAAAAGAGTCATCGTTACTGCTGACGGTGAGGGATCCGCTGACCGTTTGCTCAATCATCTCAGTGGTGAGGGGCTCGACTTAAATACCGATGCCTCACAAATTCTTCGGCCCGGTGGGCACCTCGTTGTTGTTCCGCTGGCCCACGGTGTGGTGTTGCCGGAACTTGACGTGGCGGTCATAACCGAGTCCGATCTGACGGGTCGGAGACGCACGCACCGAAAACGGCGCCGCCCTCAAGGCGATGCACAAAAGTTCTTCGACGATCTCAAGACCGGCGACTACGTCGTACATCAAACCCACGGCGTGGCTCGCTACAACGGCATGGTCACGCGCAAGATTCTCGGGTCAGAGCGAGACTTCTTGTTGCTCGAATATCGCGGCGGCGACAAGCTCTACATTCCGTCTGATCAAATCGACACGGTGCTGCATTACACCGGTGGCGATAGCCCGACGCTTAGCCGCATGGGTGGCACGGATTGGGCCAAAGCCAAGGGCAAGGTCCGGTCGGCTGTGGCCGAGATCGCCCAGGAACTTGTGGTGCTCTATCAAAAACGCGTGAGTACACCAGGGTTCGCCTTTGCTGAGGACACGCCTTGGCAGCGCGAAATGGAAGCGGCGTTTCCGTTCCAGGAGACTCCCGATCAGGCGAAGGCTATCGATGATGTCAAGACCGACATGGAGAACGAGAAGCCGATGGATCGCCTGGTATGCGGCGACGTCGGATTCGGTAAGACCGAGATAGCGGTTCGGGCTGCTTTTAAGGCAGTGCAAAGCGGTAAACAGGTGGCCATCTTGGTGCCGACGACACTGCTGGCACAACAGCACTTTCTGACGTTTAGCGAACGTTTTTCGGGGTATCCGATCCGGGTTGAGGCGGTCAGCCGGTTCTACACGAATGCGCAAATCAAGGAGATCTTGTTAAAGCTCGCCGACGGAGAGGTCGATGTCATTATCGGTACGCACCGCTTGTTGTCCCAGGACGTGAAGTTCAAGGACCTCGGCTTGCTCGTGGTGGATGAAGAGCAGCGCTTTGGTGTGTCGCACAAAGAGGCCATTAAACAGATGCGCGCCGACATGGACGTACTCACCCTTACGGCTACACCCATCCCACGTACCCTCGAAATGTCGCTCACCGGTATCCGCGATCTCACGGTTCTCACGACACCGCCGGCGGCGCGCCAACCGATTCTCACCTATGTCAGTGAGTACGACGAAGCGGCGGTTTCCGAAGCTATCCGTCGCGAGTTGCTTCGTGATGGCCAGGTTTTCTTCGTGCACAACAGGGTGCAAGACATCGAGCTTGTAGCTGATGACCTGCGTCGGTTGGTCCCCGAAGCCCGAGTAGCAATCGCCCATGGGCAGATGAACGAAGCTCAACTCGAAGGCATCGTCATCGATTTCTGGGAAGGCCTCTACGACGTCCTGGTGTGTACCACGATCATCGAGACCGGCATTGATATGCCGACGGTGAACACCCTTGTCGTTGATCGTGCCGACCGTATGGGCCTTGGTCAGTTACATCAACTGCGTGGACGCGTGGGGCGCTCGGGCAGCCGGGCGTATGCCTACCTGTTCACGCCCCCAGATCGTGTGCTCACCGAAGAGGCCTATGAGCGGCTCAAGACCATTG
The DNA here is from genome assembly GCA_964196475.1 of uncultured Acidimicrobiia bacterium. Lineage (GTDB taxonomy): Bacteria > Actinomycetota > Acidimicrobiia > Acidimicrobiales > JAHEJN01 > CAWKZT01. The sequence goes on along the minus strand of CAXMUI010000196.1, from coordinate 16,933 downwards.
GCGAGGCAACAGCGCTCGGTTCGGGTTTCAAGATTGCCATGCGCGACCTCGAAATCCGCGGTGCGGGCAACTTGTTGGGCACCGGCCAGACCGGGCACATTGCGTCGGTCGGTTATGACTTGTATTGCCAGATGGTTACCGAAGCGGTGTCCGAACTCAAGGGCGAGAAGCCGCCCGAGGTCATCGAAATAAATATCGATATGCCCGTCGAAGCGCATCTGCCGATTGCGTACGTGCCCAAGGAAGTCAACCGGCTGGAGGCCTATCGTCGCCTCGCTGCAGTAACGACGCACGAAGAGGTCGCCGATATCCGTGCCGAGTGGGAAGATCGCTTTGGTGTCATTCCCAATCCAGGCGAGTCACTTCTCAACATCGCCAGTCTGCGAGCCGAGGCTATGCGTACCGGTGTACGTGACATTGCCGTAAGCAAGGGTCCCGGTTTCGGTGGCCCCAAGTGGGTCGCGAAGATCTCGCCCATCATGTTGCGCACTAGCAAGTCCATGCGCCTCGAACGGGTTTACAAAGGCAGCCGCTACCGAGAGCAAACCAAGACGCTCAACCTCGCACTGCAAAGCGTCGGTGGCTTAGCCGAAGCTGTCGGTGACGCGCTCCGCGACTTGGTGCCCGAGGAGTAACTCGGGACCGAGCGGCCTGGTCTGATCATGCTGGCAACCGCCTACGCTGCTTCTCGTGAAACTTCGAATTTTAAAATTACTTGCTGGTTTATTCGTTTTGGCGCTTCTTGCTACGGCATGTGGTTCTTCCACGACGGCTGTGCGGGTGGGTGAGCATTCGATATCCCGTGGTGATGTCAATCAACTTGTCGAGGATGAGGTCATTGGAGCTCTGGAGGGCCAGGGGTCGGCAGACGGTGTTCGTGACTATCTCTCTAACCAGGCCGCAGCCTGGTTAGTCGAAGATGCTGCTATTGCTCAAAACATTGCATTGCCAGGCCCTATTCCAGTTGACGTCAACGCCATAAATCAGATATTTCAGTTGCTAATAAATGCCGAAGTAGCCCAACGGATTCCTGACTATGGCAACAACGCTGGGGATCTGTACAGTTGCGCCCGCCACATTCTGGTTAGCGAAGAGGATGTTGCTGATGACCTCATTGAGCAGTTGGCCGACGGAGGCGACTTTGTGGCGTTGGCAGTGGAGTTCTCGACCGACGGTTCGTCTGCCAATGGCGGCGACCTTGGCTGCGCCCATGTCGAGAATTATGTGCCGTCGTTTGCCTTGGCCTTGAGCGAAGCAGCACCTGGTGATGTTGTTGGTCCTGTGGAGTCGCAGTTCGGCTTCCATGTTATTGAACGTCTGCCGGTTGACCCTGCTGATCCGGCCCTGTCTGCCGCCGCCACTCGCGAAGCGTTTCCCTCCCAGGAAGATTTCAGTGCCTGGATGCTGTCGATTGTCGACGCCGAAGGCGTTGAGGTAGACAGTCGCTACGGGACATGGGATGCAACGCAACTCAGCATCGTGGCCGAGTAGCTCCGTTGCAGCCGAAAGTAGTTGTGGTCGGGCTTGGCCCCGGCGATGAAACCTACCTCACCGACCACACCCGGTCGGTAATTGCCGCTGATCGACCTCGATTCTTGCGGACGGTGCACCACCCGTGTGCGGACGTTGTGCCGAATGCGCAGTCGATGGATGATCTGTACGACGACGCCGACTTGTTTGACGAGGTGTATCAGGCCATTCGCGAGCGTCTAACTGCCGCGGCGGTGGAGCATGGTGAGGTGCTTTATGCCGTGCCTGGTTCGCCACTTGTGCTTGAACGAACGGTCGAATACCTGCGAGCTGATGATCGCGTCGAGGTAGAACTGCATCCGGCGATGTCGTTTCTCGACGTGGCGTGGGCCGCGTTGGGTATCGATCCCGTCAATGCTGGCGTGCGCTTGGTTGATGGCCATCGCTTTGCGACCGAGGCAGCGGGGGAGCGTGGGCCGTTGTTGGTAGCGCACTGTCACAACCAGCGGGTGATGTCCGACATCAAACTGTCCGTCGACGAACCGGGCGACGAACCTGTTGTTGTTCTGCAGTCACTGGGCACCGCAGATGCGAAAATCTTTACCGTCGACTGGTGGGATCTCGACCGTGAAGTTGACGCCGATCACCTCACGTCTATCTACATCCCATCGCTAGCCTCACCTGTCGGAGCGGAACTACAGCGCTTCGTCGAGATGATCGATCGCCTGCGTCGCGAGTGCCCGTGGGATCGTGAGCAGACCCATGAGAGCCTGCGGCGACACCTGATTGAAGAAACGTACGAAGTGCTTGAAGCCATCGATGGTCTGGCCGAGGCCGACGACCCCGAGGCGGCCGACGAACACCTGCGCGAAGAGTTGGGCGACCTGCTATTCCAAGTGCTGATTCACTCCGCCATTGCCAGTCAAGACGGCCGTTTTGACATCGCTGATGTGGCACGCGAAGTGCACGACAAGTTGTACGCCCGCCACCCACATGTTTTTGGCAGCGACACCGTCGCTAAAGCTGATCCGGCTGTCGCTGACCTACTCGTATCCTGGGAAGCGGCTAAGAAGGACGAGAAGTCGCGGGACTCAGTGTTCGATGGCGTCGCTCCTGGGTTGCCATCGTTGGCGCTCTTAGCGAAAGTGCAGCGCAAGGCGGCCACACTCGGCCGAACCTCCGATGGTTCCGTTGGATTTGTTGAATCAGCTATCGCTGGTCTGGCCACCGAGTCAACGCACGAGTCTCTTGGCGTCGCCTTGTCGGCCATCGTGGCCTACGCCGTTGACAACGGACTCGATGCAGAAGATGCGGCTCGTACTATTGCTCGCCGCATCGAAGCCGAGGCCCGCTCTGTCGAATAGGTTCGCACCCGCGTCGGAATCAGGCGCGACAAAACGACTTTCGGAGAAACCGCGACGAATTTGAACAATACGTATCCGCACTCGCCATCGCGGGGTACGGTCGAAATTCGCTAACACGCGCCATAAGGAGCCCTTTCCGTGAGCATCATCGAGTCCGTCGTCGCCAGCCAAGTTCTTGATTCCCGTGGCAATCCCACCGTCGAAGTTTCCATCGAGCTCGACTCCGGCGCCACCGGACGCGCCATCGTGCCATCCGGCGCATCGACCGGCCAGTTTGAAGCCGTCGAACTTCGCGACGGGGGTAACGGCTACATGGGCAAAGGCGTTACCCAAGCAGTTGCCAACGTCAACGGCGAAATCAGTGACCTACTATTAGGTCTCGACGCCACCGATCAGCGCTCCATCGACGCGGCCATGCTCATGCTCGATGGCACCGACAACCTGGGCCGCCTCGGCGCCAACGCCGCACTTGGTGTCTCTCTAGCCACCGCGCACGCGGCCGCAGCAGAACTCAACCTGCCGCTGTACCGCTATATCGGTGGAACCAATGCCCACGTCCTCCCTGTTCCGATGATGAACGTCCTCAACGGTGGCGAACATGCCGACAACAACGTCGATCTCCAAGAGTTCATGGTCATGCCCGTAGGGGCTGCCTCGTTCAGCGAAGGCCTGCAGTGGGGCGTCGAGATCTACCACACTCTCAAGTCGGTTCTTTCCAAACGCGGCCTTGCCACCGCCGTAGGCGACGAAGGCGGCTTTGCCCCCGACCTCAGCTCCAACGAAGAGGCCTGTGCCTTACTGGTCGAAGCAATCGAGGGAGCGGGTCGCATCCCCGGCGAGGAAATCTGCCTCGCACTCGACCCCGCCAGTACCGAGTTCTACAAAGACGGCAACTATGTGCTCGCCGGCGAAGGCCGCACGCTCAGTTCGGCCGAAATGGTCGAGTATTACGCCGACTTGTGCAACAAATACCCCATTGTTTCCATCGAGGATGGCATGGCCGAAGAAGACTGGGACGGTTGGAAGCAACTCATGGCCAGTATCGGCAGCCGTTGCCAGATCGTCGGCGATGACCTCTTCGTCACGAATACCGACCGTCTTGCCCGAGGCATCGAAGAAGGCGCAGCCAACTCGATCCTCATCAAGGTTAACCAAATCGGCACACTCACTCAAACGCTCGACGCGGTCGAAATGGCCAAGAGCAACGGCATGACATCGGTTATGTCGCACCGATCCGGCGAAACCGAAGACAACACGATCGCCGATCTCGCCGTCGCTACTAACTGTGGCCAAATCAAGACCGGTGCCCCCGCCCGAAGCGACCGGGTTGCCAAATACAACCAACTCCTTCGTATCGAAGCTCAACTGGGTGAAGCAGCCGCATACCGCGGCAAATCTGCCCTGGCCACCAGCTAGTCTCGATTCTTCAATGTTTGGGGGTATCCACCCCCAAACCGCACAGGAAGACTTCACTGGGAAGATGCACATCGCACGCAAAACGCTCGGAACCGCTCTGGTTTTTGCGACGGTCGCTGTCGTGCTTCTTTACGCGGTGCTTCCCCTCGGATCATTCTTTGATCAACGAGCCGCGCTCGCCGAGGATCGACAAGCGCTCGAAGATCTCGAGATCAGCAACGAACAGATCGTCCAACAAATAGACGACTTGCAAACTCGCGAACAGATCGAGATCCTGGCTCGCCGCGACTTTAATTTGGTATATCCAGGCCAAGAGGCCTACGCCATTCTTCCCGCTCCGCCACCGGCGGTTTCGTTGCCGTCCGCCTGGCCATTTTGGCGAGTCGCCGAGGCGCTCGAAGACTAGATTGCAGATTCTCTCATCCTGTTTTCCTCAGGGCCCAATGATGAGCTATGGTCAACAAGGTCCTGGGGAATACAACACTTAAGAGGAGCGAGCGTGGAGATCACGGTCACTGTTAACGGTGAAGCAAGCACAAATGAGGTCGAACCACGACGTCTTTTGGTGCATTATTTGCGTGAGGATGTCGGACTCACCGGCACCAACGTAGGGTGCGACACCTCATCGTGCGGCGCATGCACCGTACATCTGAACGGCGAAGCCGTTAAGTCATGCACCATGTTGGCCGTTCAGGCTGATGGTCAAGAAATCACCACTATCGAAGGCCTGGCTGATGCCGACGGCACGTTGCACCCCATGCAACAAGCTTTCCACGAATGCCACGCCCTGCAGTGTGGCTATTGCACACCCGGCATGGTCATGGCGTCGGTCTCGTTGCTCGAAGAGCAACCCAACGCCACCGAAGCCGACGTACGCGAAGGCCTCGAAGGTAACCTCTGCCGTTGCACTGGCTACCACAACATTGTTAAAGCAGTACTGCAAGCGGCAGGAGGCGGCCAATGATCCCCGCAGCATTCGATTACATCCGTGCTGGCAGCGTCGACGAAGCCATCGCTGGCCTCGCCGAACACGGCGACGAAGCCAAACTTCTTGCGGGCGGACACTCGCTCTTGCCCCTCATGAAGTTGCGTCTTGCCGCTCCTGAGGTTCTTATCGACATTGGTCGTCTCGACACCCTCAGCTACGTCAACGACGGTGGCGATCACATTGCCATTGGCGCTCTTACCCGCCACCGCGATGTCGAGATCAGCGACCTCGTCAATGCCGATGTGCCGCTGTTGTCCGCTACCACCCGCCACGTAGGCGACCCCCAAGTTCGCCATCGCGGCACCATCGGTGGTTCTATTGCGCACGGCGATCCCGCTTCCGATATCCCCGCAGCACTGCTGGCCATGAACGCCACCATGGTTGCCAAAGGCCCGGATGGCGACCGCGCTATTGCCGCCGACGATTTCTTCAGTGGATTTCTCGAAACCGCTCTCACCGACGGCGAGATCCTCACCGAAATCCGTATCCCCAAACACACCGGCGTTGGTTACTCCTTCCAGAAGTTCAACCGCCGAGCCCAAGACTGGGCCATCGTCGGGGTCGCTGCTGTTCACGGCAACGGCCTAGCCGGTGTTGGCTTGGTCAATATGGACGCACGCCCGATTCGTGCCGCTGCGGTCGAAGCTGCCTTAGGCGAAGGTGCCTCGGTTTCCGATGCCGCTGCGCAAGTCGCCGAAGGTGTTTCACCATCCAGTGACCTAAACGCCAGTGCTGAGTACCGCCAGCATCTTGCTCGTGTGCTTACCCGGCGCGCGCTCGAAGAGGCTGCGGGTTAAACCACGCCTCGGCAATTGGCATACGCTGACACCGTGACTTCAACGCGCACCATTGATGACGTTCGCTCGGGCCTAGCGTCCAACGGATACCTGGCCGACCAAGGTCTTGCTACATCCATCTTGCTATCTCTCGAACTGCAGCGTCCGCTGTTGCTTGAAGGCGAGCCCGGTGTCGGGAAAACCGAGGTGGCCAAGGCCTTGGCTCGTTGGACCGGCGCGCCTCTGCTGCGGCTCCAGTGTTACGAAGGCATCGACATCAGCCAGGCGGTGTACGAGTGGGATTACTCTCGTCAACTCTTGCATCTTCGCACGGCCGAAGCCACCGGCTTAGCCACCGCAGACAGTGGCGACCAGCTAGAGGCCGAGCTTTACTCGGAGCGATTCCTCGTTAAACGTCCGCTGCTACAAGCGATCGCCCATGGCGACGGACCAGCCCCGGTCTTGCTTATTGACGAGGTCGACCGAGCCGACGATGAGTTTGAGGCTTTCTTGTTGGAGGTGCTGTCCGAATACGCCATCACCATTCCTGAGTTAGGCACTTTCTCCGCTGATGTTCCGCCCATCGTCGTGGTCACGTCTAACCGAACTCGTGATGTCCACGACGCGCTCAAACGTCGGTGTTTGTATCACTGGGTCGAACATCCGGATTTGGCCCGCGAAATAGCCATCATTCAGATGCGCACCAACGAAGTGCCGGATGCGGTCGTCGAAGAAGTTGCGCAGATGGTTGCGGTTTTTCGCGACATGAGGTTGTACAAGCCCCCGGGCGTGGCCGAGAGTATCGATTGGGCGACCGCGCTGGGCCGGTTGGGGGCTACGCATCTCGACGCCGAGATTGCTGACTCCACCCTCGGAGCGGTACTCAAATACCGCGAGGATCAACAGCGCGTCCGCGACATCGGATTCGAGGATCTCATCAAGGCCAACCAGAGTTAATCTGCGCCATGGCTGACGATCTCGAACATCACGTGCCGAGTTATCGACCCGACCAAACGACACAGGCCGGCGAAGTCAATCGGCCTCCTGAAATACCAGTTGAACCACGCCACATCGACGAACTTGTGGCTGGATTCGTGTCGGCTCTTCGCGAAATCGGTCTCGACGTTCCGATTGGCTGCAGCGTCGTATTCCGAACAGCGCTCGACGTTGTCGGAATGCGCGACCGTGACGCGGTCTATTGGGCCGGTCGCTCCACGCTGGTGCACCGAGCCGAAGACTTCGACGTGTACCACGCCGCGTTCCGTCAATACTGGGGCGGCCAAGCGTTCGCTAAAATGCCCGAACTTCAGGTCGAACAGGAACGCACCGTTGGCATCGACTCCGACGACGATCCCAGCGACGACGACACCGAAGATGACGGCGTCACTCCCGACATCAGTTTGCATTGGTCCAAGGTCGAAGTGCTGCGCAACAAAGACTTCGCGCTTTACGACGACGAAGAAATGGCCGAAGCCCGACGCCTTATGGCCGACATGCGACTGGTTACAGCGCTACGTCCCTCGCGCCGTCAAAGGCGAGCCAAACACGAACGTGGGCAAATGGATTTGGGTCGTACGGTACGTGCCGCACTCCGAACCCATGGCGAGCCACTGCACAGAGCCACGACCACCGAACGGGACCAACCGCGACGGCTGATTCTGTTGCTTGACGTGAGCGGGTCGATGGAAAGCTATGCCCGAGCCCTCCTGCGTTTTGTGCACGCTGCTGTGGTGGGTCGACGCAGGGTCGAAGCCTTCGCCCTAGGAACACGCCTGACACGCGTCACCCGAGAACTCGCCGAACGCGACCCCGACCTTGCCATCGATGCAGCCACCGGCGCCGTTGATGACTGGTCCGGTGGAACCCGGCTCGGCCCAGCGCTCCAAGACTTCAACGATCTATGGGGCTGCCGAGGCATGGCCCGAGGGGCAATTGTCGTCATATTGTCTGACGGCTGGGACCGCGGCGATACCGAGCTTCTTGGCGAGCAAATGGAACGACTGCATCGCGTCGCCCACAAACTTATTTGGGTCAACCCACTTAAGGCCAGTCCTGGCTACGAACCATTGGCGGCAGGGATGGCGGCCGCATTGCCGCACCTTGACCAGTTCATCGAAGGCCACAGCATCACGTCGCTCGAAGAACTCGCCGCGGCTGTCGCAGCGTAAAGTAAACCCATGAGAGAAATCATGCGCGACCTCATCCGCTGGCAAGCCCAGGGCAAGAAGGTTGCCGTGGCCCGTGTTGTCGACGTCGAGGGCTCGGGGCCCCGATTACCCGGTGCGTCGATGGCAGTAAACGAGGACGGTGATGTCGCTGGATCGGTAAGCGGTGGATGTGTCGAGGGTGCTGTCGTAGTCGAGGCGCTGGATGTCATCGATACCGGCGCCCGACGCATGGTCACGTTTGGGTACTCCGATGACGACGCATTCGCGGTCGGTCTCACTTGCGGGGGCACGATTCACCTGTTCATCGAAACCTTGGACTGGTAATCATGGCTACCGATTCACCGACCCCAATCTTTGACTCCCTCAAAGCAGCAATTCGTGACGACAAACCCGTGGCCCTCGCCACAACCATCGATGGCCCAAACGTCGGCCACAAACTCTTAGCTCGCCCCGGACACGACACCATAGGAACATTGGGCAACGATGACCTCGATCGCGTCGTGACCCGAGACCTGGACGGAGAACTTGCCGCGGGTCGTACTAGCGTGCGCCATTACGGGACCCGAGGGGAAGCCAACGAGGCCACGGTTTCGGTTTTCATCGAGTCTTATGCCCCCGCACCCCAAATGCTCATCTTTGGTGCGGTCGACTTCACCGCAGCGCTCGCCCGGGTCGCCAAAGTGCTGGGCTACCGGGTCACCGTCTGCGACGCACGTGAGGTGTTTGCCACCAAGGAACGTTTTCCGATGGCCGACGAGGTCGTCGTTGATTGGCCGCACCGGCTACTAGCCCGGGTCGGTGACCAATTGCATGCCCGCGATGCCGTTTGTGTGCTCACCCATGATCCAAAATTCGATGTGCCGGCTATTGAATCTTCGCTCGAAACCGACGTCGGCTATATCGGAGTCATGGGAAGCCGTCGTACCCATGATGACCGCACTAAACGCCTGGTCGAAATTGGTATAGACCAAGCCGGACTGGACCGCCTGCTGTCACCGATAGGCCTCGACCTTGGTGCCCGCACGCCTGAGGAAACTGCCATCAGTATTCTGGCCGAAATCATTGCGCTAAGAACCGGACGGGTTGCACCTTCCCTTAAGGCAACGTTAGGGCCAATTCACGCCCGCATGGGGTAGGTCACCGTTGGTCGCAGCGGCCCGAGATTGCTGATTTTTGGAGCGCCGGCGCCGTTTGGCTGCAGAACTAACATGTTTCGTTTCGGTCGACATGGACTCAAAAATGTCATTGGTTGGCTCAGCTTTGGAATTGCAGCCACCCGTCTTGGTTTGCGGTCCGTCCTTCTCGGGGGGAAAGATCGCATCTTGGGCCGTGAGTGGCACATAGTCGGGATGAAGTTCGGGCGCATACCATCGCAGATCTGAAGCCTGCCACCATCCGGCTCGCTGGGCGTCAGAACTTGAGGTGTTTAGAGAGGATTGTTCATGATTAACGAAGGTGCTCACACTTTCTATATCGGCCAGTATTTCCCCAACTAAAGGGTTGGGTGAGATTACTAGGCAGTTGGTGCGGCAGGAGGCTTCGTTTGCGGTTGTGAGGCTGGGGCGGGTCGGCTATTGAAACTTACTCGCCAATCGGGTCGGCTTTCATTTTCGATTGACAGTTGAAAGGTGTACCGGCGGTTGCCCGGAAGTCGCAGCGCTCCCATGTTTATAGCAATGGGCACGGTTTGAGGGGAGCCGGGTCGGGCTCCGACTGGACGACCAGATTCGACCTTGCCGCGAAGCTGTAGCGCTTTGTCGCCGATCATTATTGGTTGCCCGTCCTCGTCGACTAGGTCAATAGCCCATTCGTGGGCAATGTTGGCCCGATCCCATGGAATGTCAAGCAATAGAGCCAGCGCTACCGGTTGTGGGTTGGGACCAACGGCCGACAACCCTCCACCCAAAATGAATAGTTTACGAGCCGCGACTTGCGCTGAATCACAGAGCAACATGGTGACGCCGACGCTTCGTGGTCCTGCTAAATCCTGTGCATCTTCCATTGCGGCACCCTACTCGCGTCGAAACCGTGCTGAGCACGCCAGACTGGTGACCATGACGAATCCCGCTGGCGATGAAGCCAACGATGTCCAAGACGACGCAAGCAACGGCAGTGACCTGTCCATATTTAGTGATACTCCAAACATCACGCTCGAAGAGCTCGAAGCGGACGACGAGATAATCGAACCCGATGCCGAGCTAGAGCTCGAGCCAGAGGGTCCCTACCTTCGGGCCGCGGTAATTCTCGCAGCAGGGGAGGGCAGTCGTTTTGAAGGCCCCGATCACAAACTACTCACCGAAGTGAACGGCAAGCCCTTAATCCTTTGGGCCGTAGAGTCAGCACTGGCCGCAACCGATTGCTTCGATGAAGTCATCGTCGTTTCTGGTGCGATTGATCTCGACGTAGTGTTGCCCGATGCAGTGACGATCCTGCACAACGATGATTGGAAGCTTGGTCAAGCAATCAGCTTGCAAGTCGCCCTGCGCTATGCAGGTATGCATGGTTACGAAGCCGTTGTGGTTGGGCTGGGGGACATGCCCGCGGTTGACCCCGAAGCCTGGAAACTCGTTGCCCGAGCGGCCGGCGAACTCGTCACCGCCGAGTACAGCGACGGCCAACGACCACCCGTCAAACTCCACGCTGATATCTGGCCGTTGCTACCATTAGGTGGCGATCAAGGGGCGCGTACGCTTATGCAAATGCGCCCCGACCTAGTAACGGCTGTATCGTGCCCGGGACTAGGGCAGGACCTCGACACCGAAAGGGATCTCTACAAATGGAACTCAAAGACGAGGTAGTTGTTAATGCCGCTATCGAGGACGTGTGGGCAGCATTCAACGATCCAGAACGGGTTGCCCCATGCTTACCTGGCGCCCAGCTCACCGAAATCGAAGGCGACGAACTTCGCGGCCTAGTTAAGGTCAAGGTCGGTCCCATCAAGACCAATTTTAAGGGAGCAGCCACGTTCATCGAACAGAACAAGGACGATTGGCGCATCGTGATTGACGGCAAGGGTCGTGACGCCCGTTCCGGCAACGCCAATGCCCTCATCACCGCTCAGCTCGAAGAATTAAGTGCAACTCAAACGAAGCTCACAGTGATCACCGACCTCAAGCTCACGGGCAAGATCGCCAGCTTTGGTGGACGCTCAGGTGTGATGGAAGACGTCAGCGGCAAGTTGATGCAACAGTTCGCCACCAACTTCGAAGAAATGATGGCCGCCGACGCACGCCCTCACGTCGAACAACCTGCCGCCAAAAACCCTGTGTCTGCCGAGCCTCCTGCTGGACAGACTGCTGTCGCTTTCGAACCAGCCACCGAACCCACGATCCGCAAGTTCGACATGCCCGAACCCGAAGCCGTCGACCTCCTCGAAGCAGCGGCCGCTCCGGTAGCCAAACGTGTGGCTCCGGTCGTTATTGGCTTGTTACTTATCTGGTTGCTACGTCGGATGTTTGGTGGAAACGACTGATACCGATCGGCAGGTTGTCGCCGAACTTTTAGGCCGTCAGCCTCAGGGTGCTTTCGAGATTGTGGTGCGCGACGAAGCGGGCGTTCCCCGCGTTATTCGCAACGCCCCTTTTCTCGATGATGGCACCCCGATGCCCACTCGATATTGGCTGGTTGGTCCGCGCGACAACGTGTTGATGGGGCGCTTGGAAAGCGCCGGCGGGGTTCGGCGCTCCGAGGCTGATCTTGATCTGGCTCAGATCCAGGTCGCCCACGATGCCTATCGGGCCGAACGCGACAGCGTAATCCCAGTCGATTACACCGGTCCGCGGCCGTCGGCTGGGGTGGGCGGCACCCGCAGGGGCGTTAAGTGTTTGCATGCGCACTATGCCCATTTTCTTGCGGGCGGCCATGACCCCGTGGGCGAGTGGATCATCGAGCACCTCCACGAAGTCGATGAGACAATAACTACTCCATCTACCAAGGTCGTCGCGGCCATCGATTGCGGCACCAACTCCACCCGCCTGCTCATTAGCAAGGGCGGGACCGAAACCCTCGAACGGCGAACCAACGTGACCCGACTTGGCCATGGTGTTGACGCAACCGGTCGTCTCGACGACGCCGCGATTGCTCGGGTGGTCGATTGTTTAGCTGAGTACAAGCAACTCATCGACCGCCATGATGTTCAGAGCATTCGCATGACCGCCACATCGGCAGCTCGCGACGCCTCAAACACGGCCGACTTCTTTGATGCCGCGGAGGCCGTGCTTGGCGTGCGTCCAGAGTTGCTCCCTGGCCACGAGGAAGGCGCTCTGGCCTACGCCGGGGCCACGTCAGACCTCGATCCCAATGACGGGCCATACCTGCTCGTCGATATAGGCGGCGGATCAACCGAATTCGCGGTGGGTGGACCCCAATTCGTTGGTGCAATGACGACGGACATGGGATGTGTTCGCATGAGCGAGAAGTACCTGCACAGTGACCCACCGCTTCCAGAGGAGCTAAGTGCCGTGATCAACGTGGTCGGCATTCATGTCGACGACGTACTGCGAGAGCTTCCCCAGGTCACCACGGCCAAGCGATTCGTAGCCGTCGCCGGAACCGTAGCCAGCGCCGCAGCAATCGAACAAGGGCTTCACGTCTACGATCGCGACAAGGTCCATCACTTTGTGCTCACCAGGACAATGGTTGAGGAAATCTTCCGCACCCTGGCCACCGAATCGGCCGAAGACCGCGCCCACAACCCCGGGTTGTCCCTGTCACGTGTGCCCACCATTGTCGCGGGTATGGCCATCTTGGCCAAGATTATGCGCAAGCTTGATGTCAACGAGTGTCTGGTCTCCGAGACCGACATCCTCGATGGCCTTGTGTTTTCCCAGATCTAGAGATCCGGGTTCGTCCCGCGGAATTTCTCTACCTGATTGAGCCGGATTAAGGTTGGTTGGTCTAGCCGAAGGAGTTTGTCGTGACCGACACAAAGTCGAGGACAGCCGAAATGTATTCCGCCGTGGACGCAGCGATGGACGACATTCGCGCCATCGAGGCCACGTTGGGAGTCACGAGTGCAGGAGTGGATGCCATTAAGACTCGACTGCTTGAATTAGCGACGCTTCGGCACCTGTTTGATCCGGTTGATTTTCCTCCACCGACGCCGGAGGAGGAAAATGCTAGTTGCGCGTACCGCATCTCCCAGGACGACGATGATCGATTTGCGCTGTACCTCAACACCACCGGCGACGAGTGGGATACGCCACCGCACAATCACACCACCTGGGCTGTGGTGGTCGGTATCCACGGCGACGAACTCAATCGTTTTTACGAAAAAACTGACGACGGGGGAGTGGTGGAGGTGCACCAACATGTAGTGAATGAGGGCACAGGAATCGCCATGTTGCCCGACGATATTCATTCGATCCATGTTCGTGGCGGATCGCTCAATTTTCATTGCTACGGACTGGCGCTCGAAAATCTCGACCGACGCGAGTATTACGTCAGTGACACGGGTGAATGGAAAGTCTTTGCGGGCGTTGCCGATATTCGCGAAGCCCGCCAAGGGTGCAAATGACCCCAGCCCCACTCGTGGAGGCTGCCACTCTTGCAGGTTGGATCGTTGATGGCGACGAGCTAGCGCTGCTTGATGCCCGCGAAGAAGGCGTTTTTCTCAACGGTCATCTGTTCCACGCGGCATGTGTGGCGCTTTCGAACCTTGAGCTCCAATTGCCATCGGTAGTACCGCGCCGTTCCGCCCGCATCGTGTGGTGCGACGATGGCGAATCCGGCCTGGCGAACAAAGCAGCGAAGCGTTCAGCGGACTTGGGCTGGACCAATGTGTGGCTTCTCGAGGGTGGAACGGCCGCATGGGAAGCAGCGGGGTACGAAATTTATGCGGGAATAAACGTGCCATCCAAGGCCTTTGGTGAGTTCGTCGAACACACCTACGACACCCCGCGCGTGCCGGCTGATCAACTGCATCAGATGATGACTGATGGCATCGACATGGTGATCCTCGATTCACGACCAATGCGTGAGTACACCAATATGAGCATTCCGACTGGAGTCGACTGTCCCGGTGCTGAGCTGGTGCATCGGGTCAAAGAAATGGCACCAAGTAGCGAGACGTTGGTCGTCGTTAATTGTGCGGGGCGAACACGTAGCATCATTGGCGCACAGTCGCTCATCAATGCGGGCATCGAGAACCAGGTGGTGGCGTTGGAGAACGGCACCATGGGTTGGGAACTCGCCGGATTCGACGCGGCCACGGGATTCACCGATCACGCTCCGAATCCATCGAAAGCCGGTGGGGTGTGGGCGCGAGCTGCGGCCGCCAAAGTCGGCGAGCGCTTCGGCGTGCAAACCATTGATCGGCGCACGTTTGCCACCTGGCAGGCCGATACTGGCCGCACCACCATGCTCTTCGACGTGCGTACACCCGAGGAGTACCTTGCTGGACACTTGCCCGGCAGTGTCAGCGCTCCGGGTGGCCAATTGGTGCAATCGACTGACGAGTACGTAGCCACAAGAAATGCCCGGCTGGTCTTGGTGGATGACACCGGCGTCCGAGCCACCATGACCGCATCCTGGTTACGACAGCTCGGCTGGGATGATGCGGTCGTGCTGGGCGACGGCATCGGCGATGAGGTAAGCATGCTTGTCACGGGGCCGGTATCAAGGATCTCGGTGCCCAAAGTCTCACTCATCAGCGTGGCCGAGCTCGCTGCTTTGCTGCAGGAGGCCCCAGAATCGTTAGCCGTTCTCGACGTTGGAACTAGTTTGAAATACCGCCGACGCGGACATATCCCCGGTGCCTGGTGGGGAGTGCGGAGCCGCCTCCAAGAAGCCCGCAGCGCAATCGGCGATGTCGGGACTCTTGTGCTCACATCGACGGACAGTCAACTCGCCAAATTAACTGTTGCCGAGGCCGAGGTTCTTTGGCCAGACTCCGAAGTTGTTGCCCTTGCCGGCGGGAACAAAGGTTGGCGCCATGCTGACCACGAAATGGAACCCGGGTTCACTCGCCCCACGACAGAGCCAACCGATGTCTGGTACAAGCCCTATGACCACGAAGGCGAGGTCGCCGACAAGATGCAGGACTATCTCACCTGGGAATTAGCCCTTGTCGACAAACTCGATCACGACCCACTAGTAAGTTTCCCCACTTTTCCACCCCACTCTTGACGTTCTCGGTGTACTAGCAGTGCGTTCCGCACTGCTAGTACACCGAGAACGATAATTCGGGCTAGATATCGCCGCGCTCGCGGCGGCGTTCGACCCGGTCGACGCCAGCATCAATACCTGGCAATTGCGTTTGGATTGCGCCGGTATGACGGGCGGCTAACTGAGTGACGATTTCCTCAACCTCTAGCCAGGATTTCGCTCGCAGACCTTCGAGATCGCGGTTGTAAGGCTGTTCAAAGGTGATCACGGTGTTACCTGCATTGCGCAACTTGGTGATGTTATGGACGGCATCGTCGATATATGCGTCGGCTTGGACCTCGGGCTTGTCACCCAAAAAACAGAGGTCGCGGTACGGAATTTTGTTGTCTTCGAGCCATTGGGCTGTCTGGCCAACGGCCGCGCCGTGACCCCAGTTGATGTAGAGCCGATGTGTGACGATGCGAATCCAGACGCCCGCGTCAGACAGGCGCCAAAGAGCCTCGGCGGCGCCATCGATTACCGGCATCGTGGCGAACATGTCGTAGTCAAGTACCGCGACGCGGTGGTAATCGGAATACTCGTCGGGTCCGAAACCCCACTCGTGGAAATCCCAACTGCGTTCCATCGGATATGTCTCGATTGGCACGTTGTTGATGTCGGCGACGATCTCGCGAAACCGGTTGGTGTGGTTGGCGACGACCCCATCGAGATCAACGCCCAAAATGAAAGGACCGCTCATGGGCTCCAGCCTGCCAGACTATGAGCCGTGCGTCTGCGATTAGGTATAGATCTTGATGGGGTAGTGGCCGATTTTAATGAAGGCTGGACCCGAATGTATAACCGCGACTTTGGGACAGACATCCAACCTGAGGACGTTCAACAGTGGAACGCGCCCGTCGGGCTTACGCACTTTGCGTCGATGTCCCAGTTCTGGAAGTGGGCCCGAATCTGTTCCGATGGCGCCTCCCTGTTTCGTGGCTTAAATGCTTATGAGGGTGCGGTGAACGCTCTTAACCATTTAGCGCGACGCCATCACATCGTGATTGTTACCACTAAGCCGGGTTTCGCGGTGTGGGATACCTACGAGTGGATTGCGGAGAATCGCCTGCCTACGACCGAGGTTCATATGGTTGACGACAAGACCACAGTTGACTGTCACGTGTATCTCGACGACGGCGATCACAACCTTTCGGCGCTGTCGTATATGCACCCAGATCGAGCCGTGGTTCGATTTGTACGCCCGTGGAATAACCCGCACCCAGGGGTCGTCGATGTGAACTCATGGGAAGAATTTGTTACAGCTATCGATTCGCTTAGCGCGCGGGGCGCGATGTAGATAAGGTGCACTCACTCATTAGCCCTGGAGGGGATATGAAGTTGAAACGTCTACTAGCCATACTGCTCGCAATGGCCCTTATGGCCGCTGCCTGCGGTTCCGACGGCGACGACACCGCCGCCGAAGCGCCAGCTGAAGAACCAGCTCCCGCTGAAGAACCAGCCGAGGAACCTGCTGAAGAACCAGCCGAGGAACCTGCTGAAGAACCAGCCGAGGAACCTGCTGAGGAACCAGCTGAAGAAGAGAACATGCATCCAGATTGGCCTGAAAGCCTTGTCTTCGGATTTGTGCCTTCCCAGGAACAAGACCAA
>CAXMUI010000195.1:0-2249 GCA_964196475.1 uncultured Acidimicrobiia bacterium | reverse complement strand
TTCTTTTCGAAGCTTTCGATCATCCGTGTGATTCGCCTCTGCTGCCACGTATCCTTGAATTTCCTCAATGTCATCCAGGGAAAGTTGGAACAAGATCTCGGCACCTTTAACGAGTCCATGAGACAAAGCCGAATGATCTGCGAAGGTATGATCGGTGACCAACTCAACTTGGCGGCGACTCAGTAAGACCGGAAGCTTGGTTCCGTTGGGGATACGTTTTCTCCGGTCATCCACGTTCATCAGACCACTTCTGTCTCCCCTCCCTCAGATCTGGACGTTCAATACTTGCTCCTCAATCCTCCCTCTGGATTGACCACTCCCCCTCGTTGAAGGGGTTCTCCCTAATCCCAATGTCATCAAGTTTAACCGCAGCGTTTGTAGGTTTGGCGAAAGCGTGGGGGTGTGAGTCGCTTGACCCGAGGGAAGGTTCGGCCTGGGCGGATGGGCTCGACCGTGCGACGCAAAAGATCGACGAAGGCGTTGAGGACCTTGGCTCGATTCGGCGCACAGAATAGGCGCACGATAGTGTTCTTCATGCGCGCGACGGCGTGACTGAAGTTGACCCGCACCCGGTGGCGCCGTCTGCTCGTGGGCGGTAGTTCGTGTTGAGCCTGGTGCGCGAGCAATGCGGTCAGGTTCGTGGTCACCACCTTGGCATGAAAATCCTGCATGACGCAGAGCACGGACTTGCCGGAGAAGTTTTCGATTTCGACACGCCATTTCACGGCCTTGTAGCTCTCTTCGATTCCCCAGCGTCGGCGGTAGAGATCGGCGAAGATCGCCTGGGGGTAGTCTACGGTGTCGAGAAGCGACGTGATCAGAACCTCCACCTCACCGGTGTTGAGTTCCACGCGCACCAGCCGCAGCGCTACGGGCTCGATGGAGGTGGCCTTTCTGCGGCACTCTTGCCGGGCCTCGATCCCGGGCCACAACTCGATCTGCTGTTCGGCAGCGCCCGAGCGCACAAATGCCTCGACGGCCGGCGAGTAGTTGGCGTTGATGCGCATGCAGAACTGGATGTTTGAGCGGTACAGAAGCGCGAACAACCAGAAGGCCGGGTATCCCCGATCGAACAACACTAGATCGCGAGCACGTATCTGCTCGAGGTGGGCCACTGCCAGCTGGCGTTCACCGATGCGATACGGCGCCAGGTGAGCGTCGACGATGACCCGACTGCGCACATCGTACAGCGTCGACACCCGTGCGATCGGACACGGTGGTTGCTGCTTTGCATCGACGACCCCGAACCAAGTCTCGATCTCCCTGGTGCATGGCAACCGGGCTGTGGAGCCATCGATGGCCAGAAGGCGAAAGCCGTGCCACCGACCGATAGGTCGCTTGGCGTAGAACCACTCCACCAAGAAGCGGTTGATCTCAACGAATGCGCCAAAGTGCAGCTTGCGACGGGCCAGGGAGAACGCTGCCTTGGTCACCACACGCGATGCTACGTCGACTCCTTGCAGGACTTCGAAGAATCGATCGAGCTCGGCCTGTAACGCCCCCTGCACCAGGTTGAGCAGAAACAGAACGAGCCGCGATACCGGCAAAGTGCGGTTACGAGTAAACTGATTAGGTGCGAACCGATGCCTCTGGATGAATTCTTGCGACTCGATCAAAGATTTTACGTCCCCGATCAAGTTGGCATACCAATTTCATAGCCAGATCCGCGCCAACTCCGGCCTCATTCACCCTCGACTTTGTCATTTCCCCCTCCTCCTCATCTTCACCATCCGACCACCCGCAACGCCGTCTTGCGGTGTACCCACGATCCCAGTAACCCTTGTAGCACAAGGCTCAAAACGCTTGAAGCCCAAATGTCATCGCATCGCTAAACTTGATGACATTGACGCCTCGGTGGCCCCCATCGGGTAGGATCAAACGCTACGTCTTGCGGCTCGATCCTGCTGCCGCGTCTACGACGACATTACCGACTGTCAAGAAGCAGCGCCCTCGAACGCCGGTTCCTCCCCGAACGTCTGTGAGTCGGCAAGGACGCGGTACCACTCCCAGCGCATTCCGTCGGGATCCGTCGCCCAGACCTTATTCGCCTTGGCGTAGCAGCAGGTCGTCTCGTCTTCGACCATGTGCTCCATCTTCGAGGTCTTCAGGCGTTCGGTAGCGGCGCTGACATCCTCGTCGTCGAAGACCTCGACGCCGAGGTGGTTCAGGCGCTCGGCTTCATCTGGCAGCTCGAAGAGAACCAGCTTGAGCGGCGGCGAGTCGATGGCGAAGTTCGCGTAGCCGGGCTT
>CAXMUI010000194.1:0-6593 GCA_964196475.1 uncultured Acidimicrobiia bacterium | reverse complement strand
GTTTGCGCTCAACGCGGCGACAATGCTTGGCCTCGGACTCGCCGTCGACTACTCCCTTCTGGTGGTGAACCGCTTCCGCGAAGAGCGCTCCGCTGGGCGGTCCGTTGACGAAGCAGTACGGCGAACGGTTACTACAGCGGGCGTGACCGTCGCGTTTAGTGGCCTCACCGTGGCCGTAGCGCTCAGTGGTTTCCTGGTCCTGAGCGGCAATGTATTCCCCTCCATCGGCTACGGCAGCATGGGCGTAGTTCTCCTCGCGATGTTTTCATCCCTGACCCTTTTACCTGCCATGCTCAGTGCGTTTGGGCACCGGATTAAACCCGCTGCCCCCCACCGGGGCAACCGATTTCGCCGCGTGGCGGAATCCGTTCAGCGACGTCCACTGGTTGTGCTCTTAAGCGTCACGGCATTTCTTCTGCTGCTAGCGGCACCCTTTCTCGATGTCCGGCTCCAGATCCCTGGAGCGGAGAGTCTGCCGAGCGCGCTCGAATCTCGCCAATTATTCGATGTGAGCGAAACCCGGTTCGCCATTGGAGCCGATAACCCAATTACCGTGGTGATCGACGGCGCCACACAGGCCGAGGCCCAAGCGTTCAGTAATGAGATTTCTACGCTCCCCAACGTGGTCGGTGTGCAGATGCGCACCACCTTCGGCTCTACCCAAATTCTTGACGTGCTTCCTTCCGGCACAGCGCAAGGACCAGCGGCCGAAGACGTCGTCGCACATATACGAGGCCTAGATACGGGCGCTATCTCGACCGCTGTCACCGGTCCCGCGGCCGACTTAGCTGATCAACGAGCATCGTTGTTTGGCCGTCTCCCCTATGCCCTGGGACTGGTGGCCGCAGCCACCATGGTGCTGCTGTTCATGCTTACCGGGTCGGTCATCATCCCCCTAAAAGCCCTGGTCATGAACCTTTTATCGCTGAGTGCAACCTTTGGGGTACTGGTATGGGGGTTCCAAAACGGGGCGCTCGCTGGTCTCCTTGGATTTGATGAAGTCGGCTACCTCTCCCTCTGGACGCCGTTCTTGGTCTTCTTTATCGCCTTTGGATTGTCCATGGACTACGAGGTCTTCTTGCTGTCACGCATCAAGGAGGTTTACGACGAAACGGGTGATAACGACCTTGCTGTCGCCGAGGGACTGCAACGCACCGGACGCATCATTACATCGGCAGCGTTGTTGATCGGGGTCGTGTTCGCGGCCTTCGCCACGGGTGCGGCAGTCGAAATCAAAGCGCTAGGAGTCGGTTTCGCTCTCGCAATCTTGCTCGATGCGACGGTCGTACGAACCCTGCTCGTACCGGCCGCCATGGCTCTAATGGGAGATCGCAACTGGTGGGCGCCTGCTCCCCTGCGACGCTTTCACGAACGGTTCGGCTTGCATGAACCACCTAGCGCACCATCGTTAGAAACACCCGATCCCGTTGCCATCAGCAGACCTCGAGTACTCGTTGACGCTTAGCAATTGGCGGGCGGCGACCCGTCCGTCACCGGTCGTGAGAAATTAGTGCGACACCGATTCAGCCGACACTTCGATTCCTCCGATGAGCAACATGAGCCCATCTAAGAACATTGCTTTGCCACCTCGAGTGCTGCACTGATGGGTGAGCACACTGAAGCTCTGGAGATCAGGGGGCAGGTTGGCAGCAGAAATACCACGGCCCATTCGGATCTGAACGTAGGTAGTGAGTTCTTGACGAATTGCACCGAGCACATAGCTGGCAGCGGCATGGAAAGCCGTGCTAGTTGCGTCGTCGTCCATGCCAAGGTCGCTGAAGATATCGAACGCTGCACATAGGTTTCGGGCAGATATCTCGCTATCGGAAACTTCGTCCGCCACCAACGTAAATGCCTCCGGATGGGCCATAGCAACGTCCCACCATGCCAGCCCCAACACCTCGGCTCGCTCCTGCCACGACAATTCCGGCGATGAAACTGCTCGGCTCAAGATCTCGAGACTGAGCTGATCACCAATGGCCGCGAGGAGATCGCGCTTGTTGCTCACATGGTTATAGAGCGACATGGCCTCGACATCGAGTTCGGCGCCGAGCTTGCGCATAGTTAGTTCGCCCAGGCCATCGGTGTCGATAAGCGCTAACGCGGCACTGGCAATGCGGTCTCGACTAAGTGGGGTGCGCTGATCAACGGTGGACATACGCCGTAAGTATACGTCACAGACGGCCGAGTCCAGAATTCGATGGCTAACGAGTCCAGGTAAATGCCACGAATGCGCCGAGCCCACCGGGGTCGGTCAAGGCTTCGGCTTCACTGATCCGACTGCGCGCCTCCATTGCCTCGAGACCCGGTGCCGACGCGGCAGCCTCCCATATTGCCCTGCCCTCGGTAACCAGTTCGTCGATCCCGAGATCGGTGAGCCACTCGGTTTGATCCTGCTGCGTGAAGCCAGCGGGCAGTTGATCGGTAGCCACATCACACGTGATGTCGCGAGACCCCGGGTTCAGAAGTGGTTGCGTTCCCCGCTCTTGACCGGCATAAGTGCGTAGCCAGTCGCCCATGTCGCACCCGGCCATCGCCGAAGTTACCCGGGCGTAATCGATAATCAAGACCTGTCCGCGCTCCACCTGTTCCAACGCATGACGAACCCATTCGTAGGAGGCGTTCTGAATCGGGATGCGTTGGCCAATCTCGACGTCAGGAACAAGCCGGTCGGCCCGGTCACTGTGCGCACTGCTGGCGGGTACTGCCACCTCGATGAGTTGATCACCCTGACGGCCAACACGTATTTCGTTCCAACCCTCGGCCGTGCTTTCAACGATGTCGACAACGATATTATCCAACAACTCATTGGCGAAGACAACGCCCACGAGTGGCCCACGAGGTACCTCGGTGAGTGAAAACACCAGTGGACCTTGCGCCACACTCGGAAGATCCTCGCCATCGGCGTCTTCCTCAGCCCCAGCAAAGCCCAGTTGCGGTGGCGTAATCGAATGATGTTTGGCTTGTTCGGCGCGTTTGGTGCCAGATTGTTCGACCATGACGTAACGGAGCGCTGAACTGCAGCGCGGCTCGGACCGCAAAACAGCCTTGGCCAATATCCCATTTCCCGCAGCGGCCTCCACCACCACAAATGGGTTGGGCTGTCCTAGGTCGTCCCACACACGATCTATCCAGCGGGCCAACAGGCGACCAAAAAGGGGCCCGACCTCGGGGCTGGTAATGAAATCACGACGACGCCCAGCTCCGCCCTGCTCGTAAAAGCCTCCAGCCCCATACAGCGCCAATGTTTGAAACCGCGAGAAGGCAACCGATCCGTGGCGGTCGATTTCGGTCAGGATGTCAGAAAGAGGTTTCGACACCATTGGGACGGTAACCAGAAATTAGCGACCAGCGGCGTAGATACCGACGTCGGTAAAATGTGTGACCGATTCGGGGTAGACACCGAAGGCCAACACACCAACAACGCAGATAACCAGCCCAGCCATGAGCGGGGCAGGAATTGTGATCGAACTTGTGTCGGCGTCTTCGGCTGGGTCATCGAACCACATGCGAGACGTGAGGCGGAAGTAGTACGCAGCGGCGATAACCGTGTTAAGCGCGGCGATGACCGCCAGCGCATAGCCCCAGCCACTATCGGCCTCGATAAGCGCCTTGAAGATGCCGAACTTGGCGAACCAGCCACCCAAGGGCGGAATGCCTGCGAGCGAGGCGACGAACAACGTCATAAGCACAGCCAAGCCGGGGGCATAACTAAAGAGCCCATTCATTGACTCGAGTTCGCCCGAGCGGGTACGACGAGCCACCGTCATGATGACACCGAATACCCCAAGGTTCATCGCTGCGTAAATAACCATGTAGGTGACGATTGAGGTAACCGCATTTTGCGCTATCACTGGGCTCTCGCCTACGACGATGAGCGGTGCCAACATGAAGCCAGCCTGGGCCACACCTGAGTAGGCCATCATGCGAATGATGTTGGTCTGGCGCAACGCCATGAAGTTACCGGCGAACATCGATGCCGCAGCAAGGATGAAGATGACGGGTTTGTAGACCTCGTCGCGGTCAACGAAGCCGACGACTATGAGGTTGATGAGCGCAACGAACCCGGCCGCTTTGGTAGCGACCGCTAAGAAAGCCGTAACCGGTGTTGGTGCACCTTCGTAGGTATCGGGGGCCCACATGTGGAACGGAAACGCCGAAACTTTGAATGCGAACCCAACAATGACAAAGATAATGCCAAGGGTTATGGCAGGCTCTTCGCCCACTCCGCCCGCAAGTACTTCGCGGATTGACGTGAGACGAGTGTCGCCAGTAACCCCAAAGACGAGGGACATGCCGTACAACATGATGGCCGATGCAAATACACCCATGAGGTAGTACTTGAGTCCGGCCTCGTTGCTTTTAAGATCGCGCTTACGCCATGTCGCCAGTAGGTAGGCCGGGATGGACAGCAACTCAAGGGCAATGAAGATCGTGATGAGGTCGCGTGACGACGCCATGATCAACATGCCCAACACCGAGGTGCTGAGCATGGTGTAGAACTCGCTTTCCCAGTAGTCGCCTTCGGCGATGTACTGGGTGGCCAACAGCACGACGATGTAGCCAATGAGCAAGAACATCGCTTTGACAGCCAGCGAGTACCCGTCGACCACGTATGAGCCACCAAAGAGCACGCGAGGTTCGCCCGCTACACCATCGATTGCCAACGTGGCAATCGGGACCAGCGGTGCCAAGAAGGCCATACCGGTGAGCATGGCACTGAAGCGAGTAGTGCGATCAAGGCCAATGACGTCAAGCAATATGAGCAGCGAACCAGCGGCGAGCAAGACCAACTCGGGCGCGAGGGCGTGCCAATCTATTGCTGGCCGCTGAAATTCGACAGCAGTCTGGGCGAGTACGGACAAAAACATTAGTTACCTAACGCCTGACCGGCATCGAAGCATGCATCGGCGGCATCACCAGAAAGACTGAGACACTCGCTCAAACTATTGGTTACGGCGGGATCGGTGATATCGAACAAGAGGTTGGGGTAGAAACCAAGAACCACGATGAGTACCAACATTGGAATCCACGCAATCCATTCGTAAATGGTGACCGCGTAGATGTTGGGATCGTCCTCGAACTCTTCGGACACAGTGCCGAAAGCAACTTTCTGCAAAGTCCAGAGGAGGTAACCGGCCGCGAGGACCGTACCGAGGGCGGCGATGACCATGTACACACGGAAGGTGTTCTCGTTGAGGATCTCGGCTGGGTTGTAACTGGCCAAGATGGCAGGGAATTCGCCCCAGAATCCAGCCAAGCCAGGTAGACCGAGCGAGGCCATGATGCAGAAACCGAGGATCCAGCCCATGCGAGGTACCTGTAACAACAAACCACCGAGGCGGCTCATGTCCAGGGTATGGAAGCGGTCCTTGGTGGAACCAGCCACGAAGAACAACATGCCGGTGATCAGACCGTGGGCGACCATACCGAAGATCGCGGCGTTGATGCCGAAGTCGGTGAGCGTAGCGATACCCAACATGACGAAGCCCATGTGCGCTACTGACGAGAACGCAATGAGTCGCTTCATGTCGGTTTGAGCCAGACAACCCAGCGCACCGTAGATGATGCCGATGACCGCAAGCAGACCAATGAACGGTGCCCATTCGGCGGCGGCACGGGGCAGAATCGGAATGGCAATGCGGACGAAGCCGTAAGTGCCGAGCTTCAGTAGCACAGCGGCCAAGATGACCGAGCCTTGCGTAGGAGCTTGGGTATGAGCATCGGGCAGCCACGTGTGGAACGGGAACATTGGCACCTTGACACCAAAGCCGATGAACATGCCACCAAAGATCCAGAGTTGCGATGTGGTAGCAATAGCGCCGGCGGCCACAGGCAGTGCCCGCATATCGAAGGTATTTGTCGTCACGCCAGCGAGTTCGCCATCGGCTAGGAAATACAACGCCATGAAGCTGACCAACATGAGGGCCGAACCAAACAACGTGTACAAGAAGAACTTGAGTGATGCGTACTTGCGATCTTCGCCGCCCCAGACACCAATCATGAAGTACATCGGCAAGAGGACTACTTCGAAGAACACGAAGAACAAGATGAGATCTTGCGCCACAAACGTACCGATCATGCCCGTTTCGAGGATGAGCATGAGAGACAAGAACGCTTTGGGGTTATGCGGTTCGGGGAAATGCCCAAACGTGTAAACAATGGTGAGCGGTACCACCAACATTGTGAGCAGGATCAACGGGAAACTAATCCCATCCATGGCCATGATATAACGACTGTTGATGAGGTCGATCCAGCTCTCGTCGACCACATACTGCAGGTCGCCTGCCGCGTCGTAGTTGAAATCGATCAACAACATGACACCGATCGCGGCAACAAGCAGGCTCGTGCCAAGGGCGACGAACTTAATTGCTTGCTCCTCCGCCTTCGGAAGGGCCATAACAATGACCGCGCCTACCAGAGGTAGGAATGTCGCGAGGGTGAGTACCCATGTATCGGAGATGAACATTGTGCTCCTAGACAATTACCGTAAAGATGCCGGCCAAAATTGTGGCGGCGACGAACAAGAATGTGGCGTAGCGCTGGACACGCCCGTTTTGCATAAGGCGAAGCTCTTGGCCCGCGCCTTGGGA
>CAXMUI010000193.1:0-25969 GCA_964196475.1 uncultured Acidimicrobiia bacterium | reverse complement strand
TCGTGGCCTGGGTCTCTCACATCATTGCCTTCTTCGCCATCTTGTTCACCGGCAAATGGCCAACCGGACTGCTTGCAGCGGTACACAAAGGGCAAAGCGTGCAACTGCGACTCAACGCATACGGCATGTTGTTGACGGACGAATTTCCGACATCACAGCCTTACTAAGGCCACTACGAAACGCGCAAATCCACTAACTGTGTTCTCGTGGCGTCGTAATTAGGCGGTGGCGTCGGTTCGGAAAATCTCATACGGAACGCCACCGCTCAGACCCGATGCCACTGTTTCACCGCCTGTGTACGTCGATTGAAGTACTGGTAGGAGATCCACATAATCGCCGATCAGGACAAACAGATTGTCGCGCCCCGCCGAATCGACCAAAGCAATTCCCGGTTGTTCACCGAATTCGTTGGAACGGTTGGTGCCTACTAGGTCGGGCGCCAAAAACTGGATCGACTCGTAGCCCATCGAATGACGACGTGAGTAAAAGTTGATAAACACTTCGTCCTGCAGACTCTCGGCAATCGCCACAGGTTGCGTGAGTTCATCAGCAAATACCCATGCTCGTGAGGGGTGGTCGTTCCCTTCAAAGAAGCGGGGAATGGGCATCACTAACTGCCAGATTACGAGTACGGCAACTATCCATCCCAGTGTTGGCTTTCGAGCACGCACCCAGGAGAATCCTGTAGCTAGTCCCAGACCTGCCAAGATCGCCAGCAACGGTGCCGCAGCAAAATCCCGTCGTATTTCACCATTGATGGTCAGTGCCGGAGCAAGCGGCAGAACCGCCACGATGAGTACCAACAACTTGCCGAACACCGTCGGTCGCCGCATGATTGCCCCGATGCCCAGCAACGCTGCAAAAACCACAACCAACTGCACGGGGCGGACCGCCCCCGTGCCATCACCAAAATCTACCTCTGACCGAAACAACAGAACATCCACCGCGTGTCCATAACTGTCCGCCATGAGTCGGACCTTGCCCCCGAAACCCGCCGCCGACCAGGCATCTGTGCTGCGAAGACTAATTGTTCTAATGTGGGCGCCGTAGTCGTTGCTGTCATCGTTGATATAGCGCAACATTGGCACCAAAACCAGCACCGCCGAGGCGCCGAAGGCAACCAGTTCACGCCACCGTCCAGCGAGTACATCGCGCCGGTTGACCAGCGACCAACCTAGGAGATACAAGCCAATGGCAAAGCCCGCGATCCAGTGCGAGTTGTAGACATAGACCCCAAAAGACGTCGCCGCCCCGGCAGCTACCCACAATCGAATCTCGCCGCTGCTGATCGCTCGATCAATGAGCGCCACGGCTACCACCGTTACAAGCGGCCACCAAATGACCGCGAAGGCAATACGCGAAAAATGCAGGTGCCACACCATCAGGGTCAACACTGCAGCCGCCCCTAGCGCCGAAACCGTGCCATAGCGGCGGCGCGAAACAACGTAGGTAGCTGCCACTGTGAGGACGCCTGCAAGGACCGAGACGATCCGGATGGCAAACACCGACTTACCAAAAATGGCGATACTTAGGCCAGATATATAGAACGGGGCTGTGGGTTGGCCCAGTGCACTTCCGGTATAGACGCCGATGTGTCCCTCTTCGAGGAAGCGAATCCCTTCCAGGCCGGTTACTCCTTCGTCGCCATGCAATCCCGGTGGAACATGCGTTAGATCCCAGACCCGCAGCACAAACGCGCTGGCCAAAATGAAACAAATCGACGCCAACTCAAACCCTGACACGCTCTTGAGATGCGTGAGCACCGCCCGGGCGCGTCCACCTTGTGCGCCCACCCCTTCGTCGACAGGGATCACGCCGAGACCATGGCTCCAGGCGGCATCTTGCCAAAGTATTCAATAAGTTTTTCGTCGGCGTGTTCACCAAACAAGATTTCGGCTACCTCGCGCAACCCGTCAGATTCGCTCACAACGGCGTCGCCTACGACCATGGCAATCTTGGACCGGCGCCGCAAAAAATCGTCGAGCTTGATGATCATTTCCGACTGGGCAGCAAGGTGGAGTTCGACTCGCAAATAGTCGGTGGATTCAAGAATGTCTTCGCCCATGGAAGGGTCTTCACGGATGGCTTCGAGCATCGGAAAGGCTCTGCGTCCATAGCGGCGCCACAACCGATCGCTAAGTTTCTCCAAGCCAGGACGCACTCGAAGTGCGTCTAAGTCCATGCCTTCCGCCTGTTTGTAGAACGCCTTGCGGCTATCGCGACCGGGTTCGCCATACCAGTCTTTTCGGTCACGTTCGAGGGGGATACCAAGCGCTCCGACGCCTAGGGCAACCTCTTCCCCCACGTTCAGGCAATCAGTGAGTTTGCCACCAAAAATGGTGATGACGTTGAGGTCGTCGTCGGCCTCAATTTCGTGTTTGCGGGACAACGATGTCCAATCGACATTTTTCTTGTCGTCGCCATCATTTTCGACGACGAGGGGCCGCACCCCGCACCGCTCAGATATGACATCGCCCGCCACAAGCGGATCGGCAAGGTCGAGGCGCTCATTGATCTGGGCAAGAAGAAATTCACGATCTTCGTCTGTGACGAAACTCTCGGGCGAGTCAACGCGAGTGTCCGTGGTACCAATGACGGACCGATTGCCCATAGGGATGACATAGAACAGTCGCTGGGTGTCATCGAAGAACGCCAGCACCCGTTCGGCTTCGGTAACGCGTGGAACGACAAGGTGAATGCCCTTGGAGTACACAACACGGTGTTCGGTCCGCAAACCCCATGGGCCGTTGATGTCATCGACGAATGGCCCCGCCGCGTTAATCACTACCTCGGCCGTGCAACTCAATTGTCGGCCACCTTCGAGATCCGTGAAGTTGGCGTGCCACGTGCCATCGATTCGCTCGGCGCCACAAAGCTCAACGTAATTGACGCAACTCGCGCCCATGTCAAGTGCCCCACGAATGAAGCTAAATACGAACCTCGCATCGTTGTCTTTGAGGTAAGCGTCGCGATACTCGATACCGCCACGCACCTCGCTGGTATCGATAACCGGTTCGCGCTCTTCGATCTCTTCGGGGCTCAGGAACTCGGGCCGCTTCGTCTTGAAATTACCCATAGCCCAGTAGGCCGTTGAACCAACCGCCGCCAACCAGGGCGGGAACGGCGAGCTGTGATCGAGCGCCGCCAAGAAACCAATCTCGGTCACGTTAGACGGATAGGCCTTGATGAGTCGATTGCGCGACATACAGAGTTTGCGCACCAACAAAAGCTCGTAATTCTCCAGGTATTTGAACCCACCCCACACCAAGTTGGAAGATTCTTGGCTGGTAAAGCCGGCAAAATCGCCCCGTTCCACCAGAGCAACTTTGGCACCACGAGCGGCTAAGACCGCAGCGGAGACGGCTCCGTTAATGCCCCCACCGACGATCAGCACATCGAAATGCGCACCATCCATACCATCGAGGTAGGTCTCACGAAGTGCCATGGTCGAACGCTACTCGTTTCTATGAATGGACGGCGACGTGTTTGATGGCAGACGTGGGCGCAATACGAATCGTGTTGCCATCTCGTCCGCCATCGTCGGCCAGCGTGACGGTGGCATCACCATCAACAAGGAGATGAAGTTTCTCGTCTGCCGCCCGAGGCCACAGCAACGTGACGAGCGACCGATCTTGAGCATTGAGCGCGGAGCCGCGGCCACACACCACCGTGATGTTGGCGCCGTCGTGGGTGGCGTTGACGTGCACAATTTTGGGTCGGCCGTCACGCCCAACGGTGGCGAGAAAACACGCAGCACCCCGTTCGGTCATTGCGGCGGACACTTCGTGGAGTTCTAGGCGAATGCTCATGTGCTGACCTTAATCGTTTGAAGTATGGAGTCGCAGATCACGCCCGGCGCCGTGGTCGGACAATGCTTGCAAAATCATTCCAAGTAGAGGCCCGATTCCAACCGCAAAAACCAATGTTGCGGGGCCGAACGACCCGCCAGCGACCGCACCACCGGCGAAAATTAGTGCTTCTAGACTGGTGCGGAATACCCGGTCGGAAATACCTCGGCCAACCGCAACATCGGTAAGCAGTTCGAAAGGGCCGCCCGCGTCGCCGCTGTGCACAACAAAAGCCACACCAAAGGCAATAAAGAACACACCAAGTGCGACAAATACCCAACGCACAAGTTCTGAGCTGGGCTCAGCAACGAGGGCATACGCGGCGTCGACGGTGACGCCGTTGGCGAACACAAAAGCCAACGAGGCCAAGCGCGCCCGTCGGCCGAAGCCCCAGGCAATAAGAAACAGCACTGCCGATACTGCCCAGCCTGCTTGGCCATGCGATAACGCCGTGTGGTGATCAATAGCCGAGAGCAATACGTCGTAAGGCGGTACGCCCCGATCGCCGCGACGAAACAGACTTACTCCGAGACCGATAGCCATAGAGCCAGCCACAAGATAGACCCCCGCACGAGCCGGCGACATAGCCCTTGAGGAATAAACCCGACGCGATGCACCCAGCACGCCTTGGCGCGAAAATGCCAACCAGCGCAAGCTGGCGGAGGTGAAGCGACGGACTTTTTTCATGGCTTAAGTATCGCCGACGCAAACCCATTCTGTGTCCAAATTTCTGTGGGTCATGGGTCACAGACACGCCCGCCGAGTTCGAAGGTTTGACAATGAGCGCCTCGGCAGCGAAGAGCCAGATACAAGGGACCTGTCCTGGGCCCTGAAGCGATGAGCGCCTCGGCAGCGAAGAGCCAGATAGTAGATAGCGTGCTATCCGTGCTTACGGTAACTGGACTGGCAAAATCTCACGGCGGACGGACGCTGTTTCGCGATGTGGCGCTCGAACTTTCCCCTGGTCGGCGCATTGCGCTCATTGGCGGCAATGGTGCGGGCAAAACCACGTTGATCGAAATCATCGTGGGCATGCAAGAGCCCGATGCTGGCGTAGTCCATATGAGCAAAGGCCTTCGGGTGGGGTACTTACCCCAGGACCTTGCCGCAGCGTCGGACAATATTGTTGTGGACGAGGTGATGGCAGGAGCCACCCACATCATTGCTCTCCAAGAAAAAATGGATGCGCTTGAGGCCCGGATGGCTGATGTCGAGGACCCCAACTACGACAAGATCATTTCCGACTACACCGAAGTACAGGCTCAGTTTCAAAATATCGGCGGCTACGGACTCGAAGCCGAAGCCCATCAAGTACTCGCCGGGCTCGGATTTCGCCCCGAGGACTCAACTCGCAAGGTTAAGGAAATGTCAGGAGGTTGGCGTATGCGCGTCGCACTTGCTCGGCAACTGCTCAGCTCCCCCGACGTGATGATTCTTGACGAACCGACCAACCATCTCGACATCGACAGTGTTGGCTGGCTCGAAAAACATCTTGCGGCATATCACGGGTCGATTCTCTTTGTCAGCCACGACCGCGATTTCATCGATGCTGTGGCCGAGCGCGTCGTCGAAGTAGCTAACGAAACCGCTACCGAGTACGTCGGTGGCTTTGCTGAGTTCGTCGTGCAGCGTGAGGAGCGCATCCAACAGGTTCAGGCTGCCGCCGACAACCAGGCGCGCAAGGTCGCTCATGCCGAGCAATTCATCGACCGATTTCGTTACAAAGCAACCAAGGCGCGTCAGGTGCAGAGTCGAATCAAGACGCTCGAAAAGCTCGACGCCATCCCGGTTCCGAAGAAACAAGACCTGATAAAGAAGTTCGCGTTTCTCGAACCGCGCCGCAGTTCCCGCACCGTACTTGAACTCAAAAATGTGGACGCCGGATACAATGACACGGGCCATGACGAGATCGTGGTCAACGGCGTGAACCTGCATGTTGAGCGAGGTTCCAAGATTGCTCTGGTCGGACCCAATGGAGCAGGTAAGACAACGTTACTTAAGGTCCTCCTGGGTGAACTCGATCCGCTTCGAGGCGAAGTTACGCTCGGCTCGAATGTCGATGTTGCCCAGTTTTCTCAACACCAGGCCGAGGTTCTTCGCGGCGAACTCACCGTGTTCCAGGAGTTCAATTTTGCGGTGAAAGATCCGGGGAAACGCAACATTCGCACCATGCTCGGCTCGTTCGGGTTTAGCGGTGAGAAGGCCGACCGCCGGATTGACCAGCTATCTGGAGGCGAACAAACCCGACTTTCGCTTGCCATAGCGTTGGTGAACCCTGTCAACCTGCTGGTTCTCGATGAACCAACGAACCATCTCGATCTCCCCAGTTGCGACATTCTTGAAGATGCCCTGCAGGCTTACCCCGGCACGGTCATCGTTGTCACGCACGACCGCCATCTCATCCGATCGGTGGCTGACAATCTTCTGGTAGTCCGCAATGGCAAAGCAAAGTGGTACGACGGGGTACCCGAGGAGGCACTCGCACCCACAGGGGAAACGAGCCGGCGGATGTCCAAGCCCGATTCTGCCAAGTCAGAAAAGCGGCGCGAATCTAAGGCAGCCACCCGCAAGGCTGGCGCGAATCAACGTAATAAAAAGGCCGTCAACACCAATGACCTCCGCAAGGCCGCCAAAAAGGCCGAACGTGGGTGGGAAGCGGCCGAGAAGAAGGTAGCCACCATTCAAGAAATGCTTGCTGATCCGACGGTCTATGAAAACCACGCCAAAGTCCGCGAACTCGCCGGTCAACTTGATGCAGCCAAAGATGTTGCTGCTGTCGCAATGGCCAAATGGGAAACGGCCACCGAAGTTCTTGAAGCCGCCACAAATTAGCGCCCTTCGTTCGATGACAAGCCGGTACCAACCGGTTGCCGAGGCGAGCTACTCCTAAAGCGGCGGTAAACCTCGGAAATCAAGATCGATAGGGAATCCCTCATCGTCATCATCGACCTGTTGCTCCGCAACAGACTGATGCTCCATGCTCGGGTCGAAGATTTCGCCCACTGCAGTCATGGCCGCTCCGAGCGCCTGGCCAGCCGCCCCTCGTCCACGTCGTTCATCGAGACGGGCCTTTTCTTCGGCGGTAAGCGGCTGTGTCTCGTCCCATACAAACGCTTGCGCGTCGTCGTCTACACCATCGTCGCCGACAACATCGGCGCTTGCAGTTGGTGAAACGTCTTGGTCGCTCGTTGCCATGCGTCTAGGTTGCCACGAATGAGGCTCTAACCCGACCCGCCATCTAACATCGATCTATGTCCTCTCCGACGTCTACTGCCACCGTCCGCTCCACCAACGCCATGGTCTGTTCAATCGACCACGTTGCGTCGGCTGCGGGCCTGGCAATGATGCGTAACGGTGGCACTGCCGTGGATGCCGCCATCGCGACGAACGCTGTACTCACGGTGACCTCTCAGCACATGTGCGGCTTGGGTGGCGATCTGTTTGCTCTCGTGCATGTCAACGGTGAACCAGTGGCGTGCCTCAATGCCAGTGGCCGGGCTGGCTCGGGGGTAGACGCTGCCGCGCTGCGCCAGGCAGGACACACGACGATGCCGTTCAAGCGGGCATTGGCTTCGGTCACCGTGCCGGGCGTGGTCGACGGCTGGTTTGCCCTGCACCAACGGTTTGGGGTCTTACCTTTTGCCGACGTTCTTGCTCCCGCAATCGAACTCGCAACGCATGGTTTTGCCGCCGCTCCACTATTGGCCTATTCCGTAGGCTCCATCGCCGACGTTGAGGGCGCCGAGGATTTCCTGAGCAACCGGCCGCTACGAACGGGAAGTGTCGTCCGGCGCCCCGGGGTCGCCCGATCCCTTTCTGCCATCGCCACCGACGGTCGCGATGGTTTCTATGCCGGCGAATTCGGCCAGGGGTTGGTTGCGTTAGGTGATGGACAATTCAACCAAGCTGACCTTGATCTCGTCCAGGCAGATTGGGTTGACCCACTCACAACAACAGTTTGGGGCCACGAAGTCTCCACTGTGCCACCCAATTCACAGGGCTATCTCACCCTGCAAGCAGCCCGTATCGCCGAGATGCTCGACCTGCCGACGGACACCACCGACCCGCAGTTCGCCCATCTTCTTATCGAATCGGCCCGACAAGCGGCATGGGACCGCCCCGCGGTGCTGCACGAGTTGGCCGATGGCAATGGCCTTCTCGCCGATGACCGCATCGCCGGACGGGCCCAGAATATTCGTCCCGACCAGGCCGCAACGCTCCCTGATACATACCGTAAAGCCGGAACCATCTACTTGTGCGCTGTCGACGTAAACCGCATGGGCGTTTCCCTGATCCAATCCGTGGCCAGCAGTTTCGGAGCCGAGATCGTGGTTCCCGGTACCGGGATTTTCCTGCACAATCGCGGTACCGGTTTCTCACTTGAGCCGAACCACCCCGCCGAGCTAACCCCAGGACGCCGACCACCCCACACATTGGCTCCAGCTCTTGTCCGTACACCGGCCGGCAAGCTCCACTCCGTCCTCGGAACCATGGGGGGCGACTCACAGCCGCAAATTGTGTTGCAAATGCTGGCGCGCCTCCTGATGGCACACGAATCACCGGGCACAATCATCACTTCGCCACGTTGGACGCTCAAATCACCGGGAGCCACTGGATTCGATACCTGGACGATCAAAACTCCGCCACTCGTCACGCTCGAAACGCACTCCCCCAGTTCATGGGCCCCCGAGCTAAAAGCCATCGGACACCAGGTAGCCACCACCGACGGTGGCCATGGCCACGCCCATCTCATCCACGTAGATGGTGAGATTCTGGCGGGGGCCACCGACCCACGCGCCATGACCGGTGGAGTCGCCGCACATTAACCCAACAGAACCGACATAGGGCCGTCCGAATAGGTAGTGTTTCCCATGTCCTGGTGGCTCATCACACTTCTTGTCATTATCGGTTACTTGTTTATCCTCGCGATTTACGACGTGACGCAACGCAAACATGCCATTCTGCGGGCGTTTCCCATTGTTGGTCACCTGCGTTATTGGCTTGAAAAAATCGGCCCCGAATTACGGCAGTACATCGTTACGGACAACAACGAAGAACGACCCTTTAGCCGCGGTCAACGACGTTGGATCTACGCCAGTGCCAAGCAACAGAACCCCTACTTTGGTTTTGGCACCGACAACCACATCGATGCCGCGGGCTATTTGTTCATCAAGCATTCTGCGTTCCCTATTTCAGCGGGCCCCGGCAGCGACCATAACGACGCCACATTGCCCAGCCCCAAGGTCATGGGCGCTCTGCACAACCGTGAACATGCGTTCCGTCCCGCCTCGATCATCAATATTTCGGCAATGAGCTACGGTTCGCTCAGCAGCGCAGCCATCCAAGCCATCAATCAAGGCGCTGCAAAGGCCGACCTTTTACATAACACCGGCGAGGGTGGCATCAGCAAGTTCCACCGAAGCGGTGGCAAGCTGATCTATCAGGTCGGCACCGGCTACTTTGGCTGTAGGAATCCCGACGGATCGTTTTCGCTAGATCATCTCGTCGAATCTGTACAGAATGCTCCGGTTAAGGCCATCGAGATCAAACTCAGCCAAGGGGCCAAGCCCGGCTTGGGTGGCGTGCTCCCCGGAGCGAAGGTGACCGCCCAGATCGCTGAGGCCCGTGGGATTCCCGAAGGCGTTACCGTCAAAAGTCCTAACCACCACAGCGCATTCCACGACATCGACTCGATGATCGATTTCATCGAATTAATCGCCGATGCCACCGGACTACCGGTAGGCATCAAGTCGGCTGTAGGTCAGATGCAGTTCTGGGACGACCTTGCCGCCCGGATGGTCGAACGAGGCGAGGGCCCCGACTTCATAGCCGTTGATGGTGGCGAGGGCGGAACCGGAGCGGCTCCTCTTGTCTTCACCGATCATGTGGCTCTCCCTGTTCGTTTCGGGCTCAGCCGCGTTTACCGCACATTTGTAAAACATGATCTCCAGCGCGATATCACGTTCATCGCGGCCGGTAAAGCTGGTTTCCCCGACGAGGCACTAGCCCTCATATTGTTGGGTGCCGACATGATCTATGTGGCACGCGAGGCCATGATCGCCATCGGCTGTGTGCAAGCACAGAAGTGCCACACCGGTCATTGTCCGACCGGTGTAGCGACACAAAAGACCTGGTTGGTTCGTGGGCTTGATCCCGAATCCAAGGGTCACCGTTTGGGCAATTACGCCATGGCGTTGCGCCACGATCTCGACCGCGTTGCTCGCGCTTGCGGAGTGTCGCACCCGTCGCTCGTTCCATTCAACACCATCGAGATGAACACCGATGGGGCATCCACTGTCGTATTGTGCGAGCACTTCGGACTCGACCCAGCAACTGTGCGCTTACACGACAGCGACGTGGCCGCCATCAGTTCCGAGTCGGCCGTGACGCTCTAGCCAATCAGATGGGCGATGACGTCTTCGGCGGTGTCGTAGATCCCCAATAGTTCGCCGTAACGATGGCCGTCGGCCAGTTGTGCGAGCACGGGATATATGGGCTTCGTGTGGGTCCAGTACTCAATATCGAGAAACACCATCGGGGCCGCAGGACCCCACGACTCGTAGTGATTCTGGGCGGCCTCCTGGAAGATCTCTTGAATGGTGCCTGCTGAGCCCGGAACATATACGACGCCAGCTCCAGCGATAGCCAGAAGACCGTCCTCGCGGATCGAATTGTCGAAGTACTTGGCCACATGCGAAGCGAACACATTGGGGGGTTCGTGGCCGTAGTGCCAAGTGGGTACACCCAAATTTGTGCCGCCATCGGGGAATCTCTGACGGACGCGCATGGCCGTCTCGATCCATCGTTCCACCGGTTCGAACACTGGCGCTGCAGTGAGCATCTCGATGGCCTCATCCAGCGCGGCGTCCTCATACGGGGCCAACCAGGCACCCAGGTTGGTTGCCTCCATAGCTCCTGGTCCGCCACCTGAAGCCACCAGACAACCGTGGCGGCTCAAGGCTCTACCGATGCAAGCAGCGTCTCGATAGCGGGCATCGGTACGAGCCAAGGCATGCCCTCCCATGAGCGCCACGACCCCTTTAGTGACGTGCTCTTCAAGGAGTTCTGCAAGTGCGTCGTCGATTCCGGCATCGTGGAGACGCTTGGCCAGGCATTGAACTAAACCATTGTTCTTCTTGTACCAGCGGTAGACCCGACTGTCGAAGGAAGAACCAAACGTTGCATCGTCGCCGAGAACGTAGCCATTGAAGAGTTCATCGGCGCTGTACAGCCGCGTGCGATAGGTCCGAAACGGGATGCCCGAAAGCGCCGGATGGATCGAAGCGCCGCCCGCCAACAAGATGTCGGCATCACCTACGGCGAGGTCACATCCCAAGAACACCGACCCTTCCACATCAAGGTGGCGAAGAATCGTGGACCGCTCACGCAAGTCAAGGCCTTGTAAGACCGATCCTGCCAACGACGCAGTGGCCGCTACATGGGAATCGAATTCGTGCAGACGGTCTAGTTCGCGCGGCATCGCACCATTTTGGCAGATTGCTTGGCCTTAGTGTTCGGTGGGTTCGTATCCGTGCCAGTACCTGCACGCGATGACAGACACCGAATTTGTGACACGAGGTTGGATCCGCTCTATAGCGAATGAAGCGTTACGCTCCCGCTGGCGCCGCAACAACAGCATTACGAAGATCTCCGAGGGTCTCGAGCCACCACAAGTTGGTGACCGTAGTCTTGCCCGGCAGGTCGCTAAGGGCCCTGTCGCAGGCCTGCACGACGTGGGGCATTTCAGTAGCGCCCAAACGAAGGTCTAACAAACCATCGACCACGCGGGATCGGCTTGTGACTTCGCCGTCGACACCATCAAGAAGACTGTCGATTAGATGTTGAAGTAATGATTCACTCATAGTTCGTTCCTCCTGTGGGATTGCAACATAGCCGTTATGACCCGTATTCCGCGATCAGGCTGATTCATGATATTTATGACCGTACTGTACGTTCCCAGCTGCGATGTAACTGGGCATAGTTCCCATCGGCAGTTACCAGTTGATCATGACTCCCCGTTTCAACTAATCGTCCCGCCGCAAACACCAATATCAGATCGGCCCTTTCCGCCGTAGACAGACGATGGGCAATAGCGACCGTGGTACGTTCCGATGCCAACTCTTGAATAGCAGTTGCCAACATTTGCTCGGTTTCGGGGTCGACCGAACTTGTGGCTTCGTCCAAAACCAAGAGACCAGGATCGGCCAAGGCGGCCCGTGCCAACGCAACCAGTTGGCGTTCCCCTACCGAAAGACGTTCGCCTCGTTCGCCAACCTGGGTAGCCAAACCGTCAGGAAGTCGATCGACCCAGCGATCAAGGCCCAAGCGCGCCAGCACTTCATTGATTTCGTCGTCTGACGCATCGTCACGGCCATAGCGGATGTTCTGAATGACGCTGGTGTCAAACAGAAACCCATCTTGGGGGACCATACGAACCGCGGACCGGCGTGAATCGCTGGTGCAATCCTGCAGTGCCACGTTACTGAGTCGAATCTCGCCGCTGGTTGGGTCAGCCAGACGAACGAGCAACCGGGCAAACGTCGTCTTGCCGCTGCCAGTCTCGCCGACAATCGCTACATCGGTACCAGCCGGGATGACGACAGACACGTCTTGCAAAACCGGAGTGCCTGCCAGATATTCGAACCCAACCCCATCGGCCACAATTTCCAAGGGACCGGTCGGCAAAACCTTTCCAGAAGTCGACTCTTGGACCGCAGGTTCACGGTCCAGTAGTTGCAGAATTTTCTTCCATCCTGCTAGAGCAATCTGAGTCTGATCGAACACCTCGGTCATCTCGGCGATGGGCTGTTGCAAAAGCGCCAACAACAGATAGAACGCCACTAGTTCGCTCCCACTCAACCCAAATGGGCCCCAGGTCACCAACGTAATAGTGACTCCAATTACAGCAACACCACTGAACAGATCGGTGATGGCAAAGAGCACGGAGAAGAAACGGACCGTCGCCACCTTTGCGTTGTACTCCGCCCCGATAGCACTCTGCATTTGCTGATGCGCTTGGGCCCCAGATCCGTAGCTACGAATTGTCTCGGCTCCCGCCACGGTCTCGCTTGTCTGGCCCAGCACATCACCCACACGGGTGCGATGGAGGTCGTAGGCCTTGGCCTGCCGCTTCTGCAAGAAAGCCAACAACGGCAAGGCCAGCAAGTACGCACCAATGCTGACAAGGGCGAGTTGCCATGAGTAGACGAACATGGTGATGAGCACACCAAGCAACAACATGGCATCGACGATCCATGCCAGAGCGCCCCACTCCAAAAATCGAGCCAAGGTGTCGATGTCACTGGTCACTCGCGATACCAGTTGACCTCGACGTTCCTCATTGTGATCCGCCAAACTCAACTGGTGCACCCGAGTGAAACCCTGTAAACGCAAGTCCTGAAGGGCCCCAGCGGCAGATCGAACCATGCGGACCCGCGCCCACCCAGAAGCCACGGCGACAAACAGCACTAGGAAAGCCGAGCCAATGATGTAACCCCACAACCGAGTGCGATCAAACGTGTCATCCTCAAAAAGTGCCAACACCGCTTGGGTAAGAAATGGGATCGCCAGACGTCCGGCAGTACTCACCGCGGCGAGCACAAGTGACCAGCCCAAGCCCATTCGTAGACTTGGCGTACGAGCCAACCCGCGACGCAACGTCTTAAACGCGGCCATTTCTTCACCGTGAATTTGCACAACAGGTTTCAGAGGAGCGGTCATGCGCCCTCCTCGGCTAGCTCATAGGCCCTTACCAAAGCTTCGTAGCTGGTCACATTGAGAAGATCCTCGTGGGTCCCCTGCGCCACCACCCGGCCCGCATCGAGATACACAACACGATCCGCAAGACGGATGGTGGAAAGACGATGGGCCACTACAACCACGGTGGTATCCAACTGCCGCAATTGATCCAAAATTGATTGTTCCACCACAGGGTCAACGGCAGAAGTCGCGTCATCGAGCAGGAGCAATCCTGGCCGCCGAGCTAAAGCCCGAGCCAGAGCAACGCGTTGCCGTTGACCACCAGACAACGTGACACCACGTTCTCCCATCAACGTTTCGATACCTTGCGGAAGGTCGTCCACAAATCCTGCCGCGGCCGTCGTCAATGCTCCATCGACCGCAGACTCAGCGGCCGTATTTGCAAGGTCAAGGTTCTGCTGAACCGTTTCCGCGAACAAAAATGGTTCCTGATGCGCCAATGCGACTCGGGACCGTAAGGACTCCTCAGCAATGGAATCAACCAACAAACCACCAATGCGGGCGGTCCCCGAGGTTGTCTCGATAAGTCGAGCCAGAACTCGGAAGATGGTGCTCTTCCCGGAGCCCGTCGAACCGACCAGCGCGACCGTTTCGCCGGGGGCGACTCGAAACGACACGCCCTGCAAGATCGCAACGTCTTCGGCGTTAACCACGACGTCGTCAATTTCAATCGCTAACGGACCCTCTTGTAGGACCTCTGTGGCATCGTGAGCCAACAACACGTCGTCGGCCACCAAGTACACCGCGTCAAGTCGCTCGCGAGCCACAGTCCCAGGCAACAGCGATGAGAAGAAATATCCGGCGACCCGCACGGGTAACGCCAGCAGTGCGAATACCGCAACACCTTGCACCAATTGACCAGCGGTCATAGCTCCGGCGTCGATACGGAACGCCCCCACAGCTACGAGTGCTATGACGCCGAAGGTCGGCAGCGACTCCAAGGCCTCGCGGAACAGCGCACCACGGGTACCCATACGGACATGGGCCTGCGTCAGATCGGCGGACGCTACCCGCATACGTTCAACCTCGGCCGCCTCGCGTCCAAGGGTCTTCACGACTATGGCACCGTCGAAACTCTCGTGGGCGATAGTCGAGACTTCAGCCAACGCCCGACGAAGCGTAAGTGCTGGCTCTTCAATGACGATCGTGTACATACGTTGTGCAAAGAACATCAACGGGATGAGGACCAGCGCCACAATCGCCAGCCAACGGTCGATTGACAACAAGCTGATCAGCGAAAACACTAAAACCGCGACGGCCCCGATGCTGAACGGCAACGGCGCCAAAGGCTCCGTAGATGCCTGAGCGTCGGCGTCAATATGTGCCAACAACCGACCCGTGGGAGTCGACCGAAGGTACTCCAGCGGTGCGGTCACAAATCGATCGGCAACTCCCATTTGCAGGCTTCGTTTTATTCGTCCCTGCAACAGACCTGCACCAAAACGACGCAGCACAACCGCCGCCGCCCGCATAAAAGCAACCACACCAAACACGATCAGCACGGTTTGGGTATCTATGTCCTTGTTCCCGTCCGCCAACGGCGTGACAACGTCATCAATGATGCGCCCCAAAACTACGGTGGCGAGAACCGCCATAGCCGCAAACCCAACCGCTCCAGTGGTAGCAAGCGCCGTAATCCATGGTTCATCACGGACGTATCCCGCAACGTGTCGTAGTCCGCGCCGGACGAGTGATACCTGAGCCGTAGGGCTTTGCACATCACTAGACACGGAGAATCACCGCACTGACGCTACTGCCACCGCTGTCTAAGTGATAATCAATTTATAGAACGAGCTAGTTCAAGAGCGCAGCGGCCCGATCAACGAGCGCCGAGGCCTCGTTGACCTTGTCCTGATAATCACCGAGATCACCGTTGTTCAATGCTGCGTCTGCCTCGGAAAACAGTTCGCCTGCCCGGCTAAGCAACTCTGCAACGTCGTCAGGGACCTCGATGGTCGTGCTGGGTTCGTCGGGTCCGTCGTCGGTGGTTGGCGAGTCGTCGTCGGGTTCGGGTTCTTCCTGCAGCGTCTCAGGGGCCGACCCAAAGAGTTGTTCGAGGGCGCCACGTAACGTGGCGTCAATAACTACCTGATCATCGTGCGCAACGATTACCGCTTTGAGCTCCGGAATTGGTGCGTTGCCGTCGGCCTGCACATACAGCGGGCGAACGTACAGGATTGAGTTCTCAATCGGGATTAACAAAAGGTTGGCTAGCTTGACCTCGGACCCTTGCTGGTTCAGCTGGGTAATCCGATCAGCAATAGCCTCTTCAGTCAAAATGTTGCTGTGGACGTTCAGGGGACCATCGACGTCGGTTCCGGGCATCTCATAGACAATCAACTCGCCATAGTTTTCCGGGTCGGACTTGGCGACCATAAACGCCGTCAACTCAGGACGACTACTGTCGGGCGACCGCGGCACAAACGATCGCAACACGACAAACTCTTCGTCAGGCTCACCCGGCAGACGCATCAGCTGATAGTACGGGTCGATCCGACCAAGGTCGGTAGGACGAATCACCCCAGTGGATGACTCGGTTTCGGTCGAATCGGCCAGGCTGGGAGTGTTCGAAACGACTTCCTCGCCGGGATCCTGAGCAACTTCCCATTCGTTGGCACGACCGTAGAAGCTCACCGGATCGGTGACGTGGTAGCGGCCCCACATGTTGGTCTGAACCCGAAAGA
Source organism: uncultured Acidimicrobiia bacterium (assembly GCA_964196475.1). Lineage (GTDB taxonomy): Bacteria > Actinomycetota > Acidimicrobiia > Acidimicrobiales > JAHEJN01 > CAWKZT01. The sequence goes on along the minus strand of CAXMUI010000193.1, from coordinate 9,678 downwards.
GATCCTCGGGATAGCGCAAGTGATCGAGAAGATCTTCGGGCATTTCGGAGAAATCGGTAAACAGTTCGGGGAATGCGCTCCGCCATGCGTTGATCAAGGGATCGGTCTCGTCGACCACATAGAAAGTCACCGAGCCATCAAAGCCATCGACGACGACTTTCACCGAATTGCGTACGTAGTTAAATCGATGGGCCAAGCCACTGCCGCGAGGAATGGAATCGATATCCGCGCTTTGCGAATATGGGTAGTCGTTTGACGTCGTGTAGGCATCGAGCAAGTAGACGATGCGGCCATCATGAATAACTGGATAGGGGTCGTTGTCATAGTGCAGGAATGGGGCCAATTTCTCGGCTCGGTCGCGGACGTCGCGGACGTATAAAACACGGCTTTCGGAATTGAGCTGTCCGGAAACCAATGGGTTGATCTCGGCGAATCGCAATGAGAATGCAGCCCGACGTAAGAATCCGCCCAGAGGCACGCCTCCTTCGCCGTCGTAGCGGAAGTTGACCTGGGTGCCGTCGTCGGCCACATAATCAATTTCTTCGCGGTCGGTGCCCACGATGGCATAGCCATCGAGGTTTTCTCCCATGTACAGCTGTGGTTGATCGATCGGAATGCCCAGTGTGTTGCGTTGCGGAACTCCCTTAATGGCAAAGTCGGGGCGACCCGAAGCATCCACGCCATTAGCGGCCGAGAGGGCCACGCCATAACCGTGCGTGAAAGCTAAGGTCTCGTTGTCCCAAGAAGGTTGCTCGGTCTCGCCCGGTTTTACCGTTCGGGCGCCAATGACCACCTGCGTGGTAACGCCGTTGATTTCGTATCGGTCAACATCGAGATCGGCAAACTCGTAGAAAGCACGCTCCGCTTCGAGACGTTCGAACGTGTCTTGCACGATGCCGGGGTCGAGCAGACGAATGTTACGAATCGTCGCTTCGTTGTCGGCCAGAGCGGCCGCATCGAGATCGGGCGTGTATGGGTACGGCTCAACACTTATGTCGAGCCCAAATGCATCGCGTGTGGCACCGATATTGCGGTCGATGTAGATGGCTTCCTTGGTCGACTCGGAGGGCTCGACTACCAGTCGTTGGTAAAGGGCCGGGAAGATCGCGGCAACAACAACTGACGTGAAAATCCAGAGGCCCGTAACCAACGCGGGAAGGACCCAGCCCTTGCGCCAAATGTTGGCAATGAACAACACAAAGGCCAATAGGGCGACGAGAATCAACAAGTTTGTGGCCGGTAACTGCGCTTTGATGTCCGTTGTTGTCGCCCCCTGAACTGCCCCTCGATTCGAGGTGACCAGGTGAAAGCGATCGAGCCAGTAGCCAGCGGCCTTTACTAACGCCAGCAAGGCCAACAACACCGACAGGTGCGCTTTAGCCGGTGTGCTTACTATCTGCGCAGCCCCGGGTTGGACACGGATACCACCGTTGAGGTAGTGAGCTATTGCAGTAACGACCAAAATGACAAAGATGGCTCGGAAACCCCACGACGCAAGCCAGGACCACATAGGAAGGCGGAAAAGATAGAAGCCAACATCGCGGCCGAACTGTGGATCAGTGATTCCCACGCTGGACGAGTTGTTGAAAAGCACCCAATTTTCCCATTGGGTGCTAGCGCTCGCCCCAGTAAAGAGCGCTAGGAACAGAGCGATACCACTGCGGACCAGCACGGGGCGGGTACTGACGGCGTCTTGATAACGTCGCAGCAATTCTTCGTCAGGCCCCGTGGGACGAAACGTGGGCGCCAGACGATCCGCCAAATACAAGTTGGCCCATACCGCAACGAACACCAGACCAATGAACGTGAAGGAAAGCGCAATCTTGGTGAAAAGCACCGATTTCCATACGCCTTCGAAGTCGAGCGCATCGAACCACAAGTAGTCGGTATAAAAGCGGGCGATCCCCCACATCGACACAAACAGTACGAATACGATGGCGGCAAGCACCCCTAAACCGACCCGCGCCGGGCGAGATAATCCTGAACCAGTGGTACGTGCCCGCGAGGGCGGCATGTCGTTAGTGCTCCTCATTACCTGGGAGCCTAGTGCGCGAGCGAGCGCCTACACAGGTCGGTGTCGAATCGTTATTGGTGAAGTGGTATTACAAGGCACTGACATTCTCCCATTGGTTCGGGTTTGGCCACCCCGCTGGGAAATGGGTCGCCAAGTCGACCATCGACAGCACCATTTTGCACTCCGTGTTCGCATGCCGGTTCTGCAACCCAGCGCACTGGACATCCGGCTGGCAATGTGTCGATAATTCCTGCCTGAAATGCTGCCACCGCCGCACTACTAGCAAGACTGTTGAGTTGTGAGCGCAAGCTTCGACCGTGCGCCCGCACGGCCTCTACCGGGTGACCGGAATTAATTGATTCGGCGAATTGCGCCCGCAGCGGTTCCAGTGTTTGGATGGCCATAACGTCGAGAATTGGATCTACCGCCGCATCGGTTGGATCGCCGCTTCGGCCCACAAAGTTTGCCCCTTCAGCCCAGGATTCGGCTAAGGCAATACGCATTGACTGCCGCATCCCATCGAGTGGTTGGGTAAGGGCTTCTTCGTCACCGGTGCGAAGCGCATCAAGGACCTCGTTTTGTGCGTCCGCCAGTGCCCGCTTTATAGATCGGGCCGCGGCCGAGGTCATCGGGGCTAAGCGGTCATCGCGTTCATCGAGCCGGGACAAATACTCCGGAGGATCTTCCGACGGTGCTGCAGGTTCCGAGTCGGGGGTATCCGCTGCTTTCGCGTCGGGGACATCGGTCGTGAGGTCATCGAGCACTTCCTGAGCTTCGGCGGCGGCCGCAGTGCGTTCGGCCCGCAAACGGGCAAACAAACTGTCGGCGGGCGGGGTCGTTTCGGTTTCGAGATCCTCGACTAGTTGAAGCGATGGCTTAGGGGCCTCAGGCTCAACGACGGTTTCGATCGAGGGAATGGGCTCCGATTCGTCAGCGGACTCGGCCGTTATCTCGGGCTCAATGGCCGGTTCGGCCACCGGCTCAGTAACTACTGCTTGAGTGCTTTCGTCGACACTTGTGTCTGGCTCCACGGGAGCCGTTGCGGTCACTGCTGGTTGGGCAGCCTGGGCGGCGGCCTCAGCAATAATCCCTTCGGGGTCACCCAACAGTCCTGCTGCCTTCGCCACAAAAAGATCTTCTTCGAGTTCGTGCACCGTGCGAGAATTGGATCCCTCAAACTGGCGAGCGGCACGATCGCCGGCGATCTTGGCCGACGATCCCGACACATTCAGTTCGGCGCGAGCCGAATCGACTCCTAACTGCACGACGTCGTAGGCCTCAACTAGTCGGTCGCGACCAGCCTGCAGACGTTCAACGTGGACTTGCGTGCGACGCCGACGTCGTTCGATATTTTCCAGCAACTGTTCTCGGTGACGTTGCACCTCGACGATCATCACTCGACCCTCTTGTTTGGCCTCAGCAATGATCTGATCGGCCCGCATACGCGCTGCCGCTACCTCGTTTTCAGCTGCATGCACACGTTTTTCGGCCTCGACTTCGGCCTCAGTGGTACGCAATTCTAAGACACTGGCCGCTTCATCTCGCATGGAGGTCGACGCTTCATTAGCCTCGGCCAACATGGCGGTCGCTTCATCGGTTGCCCCACCGATCGTGCTTGCCGCTTGTTCCTCAGCCGCTATTCGAACAGTGTCTGCCTGCGCCTCTGCTTCGGAAACAACCTGCTCGGCATGTTCGTCTGCCTCATCTGTGCGGGTCTTAGCCGACGAGCGTGCCGACTTAAGCAACGACGCGGCCTGCTCACCTAAGCGTTCGATAAGCGTCACTTCGTCAACGCCATCAGCCTCGGCCAACCGGTTTACAAGCTCCTCGATGCGCTCGCGAAGTTCATCCTCGGTGCGATATGCGTTACGTAAGCCAACCGCAAGGTCGCCCAAAAATTTACGTACCTGTGCCTCATTGAACCCGCGGCGTACCGTGTCAAAATTCGCGCTGGTGACCTTGGCCGGATCGTACCGAGGTTCGATGGAATCGTTCTCTGTGGAATCGCTAAATGCAGGTTCAGCCATCCCGCAATGCTAAACGTCGGACCGGCCCAGGCTGTGGACCCCCCGGGCAATAGCGTTAGTTGAAACTGACCGGCCCCATCGCAAAGTCGGCGCCGGCGTACTCCCGCAGAATGTCAACCGCCTCGACAACCGTGTCCGCAACCAGGATTTGCATGTCGCCAGCCCGCTCGATGGCCTCGTCATATTCGATAGAAGGAACGATAAATATCTCGACGCCACTATTACGAGCCGCCTCAACCTTTTGCAGCACACCACCAACCGGCCCAACGTCGCCTGTCGCACCGATAGTTCCGGTGGTAGCAACCTTGTGACCGCCGGTGAGCTCACCTGGCGTCAAGACATCGATAATTCCCAGGGTAAAAGCCAACCCCGCCGATGGACCGCCGACCGCACCTGAATCGATCGCCACATCAATCGGAAAGTCGGCGCTTAGCTGATAAGTAGTGACGCTGACGCCGAGCTGTGGGGCGCCGGTTTCCGCGTTTGCGCCTAAATTGATCTCAATATCGCGAATCGTGCCATCGAGACTGGCGACCGTGAGGAGAACAGGGTCACCGACCGAATGAAGTCCCACCGCTGCCACTAACTCGTCGGCAAAGTCGATCTGTTCATCGTCGACCGCCACAACGACGTCGGTGGGGATCAAAACGCCATCAGCGGCCGACCCTTCCAACACCGCCTGCACAAGAGCACCTTCGCCCGTGGTGATCCCATCAATACCCAAGAATTCCATCGCGACCACGATGGCTAGGTCTTTAGAGACTTCCATTGACGCCAAATTCTCGGCCTGTCGCTCCTCGCGGGTACGTTCACCATCAATCAAATCCGACGGGATCAGGTCAATGGTCGGGTCGTCGTTCATTTGCCACTCCTCCCACCGAGTAATATCTGGAGTCAGTGAGATAGTGGTGAAGCCAATTTCTCCCACCGGATCGTGAAACTCTGCACCCTCAACGGTAATGGCGCTCGTGGTGTCGCGCACTGAACCGGGCCGAATGGCGTAGAGGTCGGTCGGTTGAATAACCCACACAATAAATCCGGCTAGGGCCACAACAAGAACACCGGCCAGAATGGCAATCCACCGGCCAATCCGCCTACGACCAGGAGTTGGCATAATGGCGCCACCCTCGGGCAGAGAACCCGGCGCTAGTGTTGAATCTGTAATGGTCACGTTCTGGATCCTGGCAACTATTTGTACAGCACTGATTCTGCTGTCGCGCTCCCGCGATCATTTCACGTTGGAGGCGGCAAACGCTATCGCCCATCCACTATGGCGCGTTCATTTTGAGCCGCAAGAAGCCGTAGCCAAGATCCCAATGGCGCTTGCCTCACGTGCCGACCTGATCCGTAAAAGGGTCCGCGACGTCCAACGAGCGACAGGTCGCGAACCTTCAGATCGGCGCCAACTGCGCTCGTCTGACCCCACCTATAAGTACAAAGAGGTCACCGGACGTCGTGCCAAAATTCAGTGGTGGCACCGAGTTCGTGCCCTAGTGGTGTTATCTATCATTATTGTTGGCTTAGGAATTGTGTTAGCTATTTCCATCGGCCTGGTCTTTATTGCGGGACTGCTCGTCCTAGAATCCCTCGCGTAGCACATTCGCCGTGACCAGTCTCTCGGTGTCGCAGCGACGCCAACGTGTAATCGTGGCTGGCCATGAAGGCCGCTCCGATGTTGCGCTCACCTTCACCAACGACGCCGATGCATCAGTTCGCGAGGCCACCCTGCGAGCTTTACAACGGTGCGGAGCACTCACCCAGGAAACACATAAGATTTTCTGTGCCGACCCATCACCACGGGTCCGGCGTGCTGCGGCCGAAATCGCCGCCAAAACTCGTCTACCCGACCTCCCTAGCCTGCTTAACGACGAGGACAACACTGTGGTAGAGGTTACCTGCTGGGCTCTCGGCGAATGGGCCAAAGACGGAGCCATCGCCGTCGAACAGCTAAGTGCAATAGCACGCGAACACGACGACTCACTGTGCCGTGAGAGTGCGGTAGCCGCTCTGGGCGCCATTGGAGACATCGGCGGGCTTCCTGCCATCCTTGAAGCCATGAACAACAAGGCCGCTGTTCGACGGCGGGCAGCCATAGCACTAGCAGCGTTCGACACCGTTGAAGCAGAAGAGGCGCTAAACAAGGCACTCGAAGATCGTGACTGGCAGGTTCGCCAAATAGCCGAGGATTTGGCTTAACGATTCTTCAGGATCTCTAGTGCATCGTCGGCGTGTTTGTTCATGCTGGTTTCGCTGCCGATTTTGGCCAAGATGGTGCGATCGGTATCGATCACAAACGTCATCCGTTTTGTGGGGAGGAATCCTATTCGGTTGATTCCGAACTGTTTAATAACCACCTTGTCGGGGTCAGACAGAAGCGGAAATCCCAAGTCGTTGTCTTCGGCGAACTCGCGTTGCCGATCAACCTGATCGGCGCTCATTCCCACAATCTGTGCTCCAAGTTCGGCGAACTCCGAGGACAGGTCACGAAAATGCTTTGATTCGAGTGTTCAACCAGGCGTCTTGGCCTTTATGTAGAAATACAAGGCCACCGGTCCGGATTCGAGCAGGTCGGTCAATCGAACCGCTGCACCGCTTTGGTCCAAGGCCGAGAAGTCCTCGACAACGTCTCCAACATGCATAAGCCAAACCCTAACCGATCAACCAAAAACCGAAGGGGTCGATCGGTTCAGCGAGCGGAATCCATGAACATCGTCTTCACTGCCTCATAACTCTCGATGCATCGGCCTGCGCCGAGCACCACGGCTTCGAGTGGAGCATCAACAAGGTTGACTTTGACATCGGATTCGTCGGTGATGCGTTGGGCCAGACCCCGGAGCAGTCCACCACCACCACACAGATGCACGCCTTGGGTGAGCAAATCTTGGGCGAGTTCAGGTGGAGACTGCGCCATGCAAGCCAACACCGAGTCAACCATGGCGGATACCGGTTCTTCGATTGCTTCGCGAACCTCACCGGGGCTAAGCACAATTGTCTCGGGTAGGCCGCTCATGAGTTGCCGACCGCGAACTTCGACCCGGAACTCATCGGGAGTAGGTGCAGCCGAACCGATCGTGATCTTGATTTCTTCGGCCGTGCGTTCGCCAATGGCCATGCCATATTCTCGGCGCACCCAGTTCTGGATGGCGTGATCGATGTCGAACGAGCCAACCCGAATCGCCTCGATCGCCACGACACCGCCCATCGAGATAAGTGCCGTTTCGGTAGTACCGCCACCGATATCGATGACCATGTTGCCAATCGGTTCGTTGATCGGAAGGCCAGCACCGATGGCTCCTGCCAAGGGTTGCTCAATCAACTGTGCATCGGCGGCTCCCGCTCGTTTTGCCGCTTCGGTAACGGCGCGCCGTTCAACCGCCGTAATCGCTGAAGGCACACAGATAACGACCCGTGGTCGGTTAAATCTATTGACGCCTACCCGCTGCAACAGAAGTCGGATCATGCGCTGGGTTACATCGAAGTCGGTGATAGCTCCGTTGCGAAGCGGTCGTACTGCCACGATATAACTGGGGGTCCGTCCTATCATTTGCCATGCTTCTTGACCCATAGCCAGGACATCGCCGGTGCGGTCGTTGAGGGCGATTACCGAAGGTTCGTTAAGCACGACGCCGCGGCCGCGCGCGTACACCAGCGTATTGGCTGTTCCCAGGTCGATTGCTAAATCGCGAGCCATAGATAATCCGCTCTACCGTCGCGGACGACGGCGGTTGTTCTTCCCGTTGAGGGCGTTCATGTCGCGTTGGAACTCGTTAATGCTCGCATCGAATTTGCGACGGTCCAACGAAAACAACCACAGGATCGCAGCACCCACGGCAGACACGCCGAGGGCGATCGCTAGAAAGATAAGGCTGCCCATTAGAGGTTCTCGACTTCGGTAATTGGTTGGGATTCGAGCGCCCAGCTTTCGCCGTCGCGCCAGGTTTCACGTTTCCACACGGGAAGAGTCGCCTTTAGGGTATCTATCCCATACCTGGCCGCCTCAAATGCCTCGACACGGTGTGGCGATGACACGGCAACAAGGACCGACGATTCTCCGACCGGCACCACGCCAATGCGATGCAACATGGCAATACGGCCAACCGTGGACCATTGTGTTCGCATCTCTTGCTCGATGGCTTCGAGGCGCGGCACTACTTCGAGGTCGTACGCCTCGTACTCAAGCCGCGAAACCTCGGGGCGCCCAGTGCTGTGGTCACGAGCTGTTCCGGAAAAGACAACCACTGCTCCGCAGCTTGGCAAGATCACCCAATCTGATACCACCTGCACAGGAAGTGATTTACTGGTCAGCGCCAGCCAGGTGGACCCGTCGGGCGGAGAGAGCGGTGCGGAGGTGTCAAACGCGAGTGTCATGCCAGTCCTATCGTAGACGCAGCGGTCGGGTTGTGTGGTTCGAACCAGAGCACAATCGGCGGGCAACAGGGCCAGTGGCCGATGCCGCGCAATCCCGGGGCTCCGGAGTAACTACTATGGATATTCGTGCCGCATGACGACCCCGATGATTTCTCTGCCTTGCCAGCGCAGGCCGACCGATCTTGGCGCCACCCGTCCGAAGTAGCCGCGGCCATGCGAGTGGCGGAAACGCTACCGACGACGTCCCCGAGCCAGCAACGTTCCCGCAATTCCCGCTCCGGTTGCCAGAACCGCGGCGGCACTTCCTAGAGCTATTTGTTGCCGTTTACGAGAACTGACCATGGCCCAAGGCTTAGGTCGGATGCTCTCAACGACCGTTTGCTCGGTTGTGCTGCGGGGATGCCAACCATGTGCCTTCAGCCGATCATTGGCGATGACCCACGGATGCATCGTGTACGGCACTAAACCAGGTGGCGTCGGGGCCAGTCGATACCGCCACCGGAACGAGGCGAATTTGCCGGCTGTTTCTTCGGAAACCTGAAGACGGGGCGGACTTCCCTCCAACGACCGTACGACAGCGGCTTCGGCCCATCCGTCCGGAGCCACGTTGAAGATTCCGTTGAAACGACTTAAGCCGGCCAAAACAATCGCGTCGGCCAGGTCATCGAGGTGGAGGAATTGCACCGGTGGTTCTTCACCGTCGACGCCTATTGCCGAGGTTGAGCGAATGGCGTCAGCCACCCAACTCGAAACATTCGGCGCGACGGCAATCGTGGGGCGCAAGACCACGACTTCTACGTCGTGTTCGATACCCCACGCGATTACCAGATCCTCAAGCTTTGCTTTGGTCTTGGCAAAAGCCAGGCCGGCGTTTGGACGGACGGGTGCTGCTTCGGTGAGCGGCACCGGATTGTTGGGCCAAGCTCCGTAGACCATGGCGCTTGACAGCAGCACAAATCGTTCGACATTTGCTTTGGCCGCAGCTTCGAGCAATCGAGTGGTAGCAGCAATGTCGATCTCGCCTGACTGCAATGCACTGCGCTCGCCATCGAAGGCGGAGGCCAAATGAACGACTGTGCTGCAGTGAGCCAGGTGTTCTGCGAGATCGGAGCGCGTGAGGTCTACCTTGTCGATACCTCGACCACCGCGCTGATCTAACGCCACAATGTCACTTACGCTCCGCGTGGCTTCGGATTTCTCTCTCTCAGACGAGGTAGACGAAGGTGTCTCGGCGGCTTGTAGCAGTCGAGAAATGACCCGATGCCCCAA
>CAXMUI010000192.1:0-2288 GCA_964196475.1 uncultured Acidimicrobiia bacterium | reverse complement strand
GTTTTCGTCAGCCAGGTCGATTACTGTTTGGGGGCGGAGGCCGCCGTCAAGGTGGTCATGGAGGAGAACCTTGGGGGCCTTGCGGATGTCGTCGATCGACAGTTGCGTTGTTGTATCCATAACTGAGGTTATCTCGCCCCCATCGTGAACACAGTGTGACCTTCTTCTCGTTCGGTCGGGTTGCAGGGACCAAATGCCGGTTTAAAAGCTTCGCAATGGCATTTCGACTGGCCGCTGGAGCCAATTATCAGCGGGGTAGTCGGCCGACGAATCCAAGATGTGCAGGGTGTAGGCATGGCGCGACTTGTCGCTGGTGTTTGGCGCCGACGCATGGGGGAGAGTGCCGTGCAGGACAATGACGGTGCCCGCCTTGACCTCTAACGGAACAGCCTGGCTGGTGTCATAGGGGGATTCGTCGAAGACCTCCATACGGGTGCCATCGCCATCTCTGCGAAAGCGGTTCTTGGCCGGTAGAACGTGACCGCCAGGTACGGCCCAGAGGCAGCCGTTCTCCTGCGTTGCATCTTCGAGCGCGATCCATAATCCGACAACGGATTGCGGTTCGGTCCAGAGGAATGAGTGATCGCAGTGCCAGTTGACCTCGCCACCGATACGGGGTTGCTTAAAGATGTACATCGACTGCAACACCAAGGCATCGGCCATACCAAGGTCGGCAACCAGTTCGGCAATCTGTGGGGCACGAGAGAAGGTACTGAAAACAGGGTCGAGATCATGCATGGCATGTCCGACTTTGTTTAGCGCTTCGGTCTTGGGTACTTGGAGCACGCCATCTTGGTCGAGGGCATCAGCTTCGAAGAAGAATCGGGTGGCATCACCCGAAGACAGAAAGTACTGATCTTGGGCGTGGGATTCCTCGGTCGTGCTGAACACCGTGGACACAGTTGTCGGATCGAAATCGTCGATCATCTCGGTCATGCGCGTACGCAATGCCGAAATCTCCGACGCTGAATAGAGGTCGGGTAAAACCAGAAACCCATCTCGGTTCCAGTCTGCGAGTTGTTCGACCGTCAACATTGACTAGTGGTCGCCCTTGCGCCACGGAAGGCCATCGGCCTTGGGCATCCGCAACCGTTGGCTGGCAAATACCAAGACGAGCAGCACGATCGCGTAAGGAGCGACCTTGACAAATGGACTTGGGATCGTGTCGCTAAGCACGTACCAGGTCAGGAATGCCGTGGCCATTACTCCGGCCAATACTGCATCGACCTTGGACTTTCGCGTCACGGCCCAAACGGCCACGCCGGATAGGCAAAGCACGATGACCAAAAGGAATGCGTGAATTGCTGAGCCTTCGATGTCGATGAGTTTGAGCGCATCGATGTAGCCGAACAAGGCGGCACCGAGTGCTGTTCCTGCCGGTCGCCAGTTACCAAAGATGACGGTGGCGAGTCCAATGAAACCTCGACCAGCGACCTGGCCTTCCTTGTAGATGTTGCTTTGCTCGATAGCAATGTAGGCACCGCCCATACCGGCGAGTGCCCCGCTCATCACCACGGCGGCATACTTGTAAAAGTACACGTCGATACCGAGCGAGTCTGCAGCAGTTGGATGCTCACCACACGAACGGAGGCGCAAGCCGAAACGTGTCCGCCACAACAACCAGGTGACCGCTGGCACGAGGGCATACGCCAATGCGGTAAACCAGGTCACATCGGCAAAGAGTCCGTGTGAGAAATCGGCGATGTTCGACAGAACAGGGATGTCCCAGTCATTGATTTCGGCGAGCAGATCTGGGCCGCCGAATCCGCCTGCGAGAACAGGGATGCTGAATTTCGAGGTTGCATCAACGGACGGCGACTGTGAGATGCTGCCGCCTGCGTAGCCCGAGAATACTTGATCAGATAAATAGCGGGCGACAGGCAATGAAACGATGTTGATCGCTACACCAGAAATGATGTGATCGACACCGAAACTTACCGTGGCAACCGCATGGATAATGCCGCCAACCGCTCCACCGACAAGACCCAGAGCGATCCCACCCCAGGGCCCAAATTCAAGGGCCCCGTAGGCACCAAACCAGGTACCCAAGATCATCATGCCATCGAGTCCAATATTGACGACCCCCGCACGCTCGGACACGAGTCCGCCCAAGCCAGCGAGCATGATTGGAACAGCGCGACGGAGCATGGCGCTGGCCGTGGCCCCGGCCGTGAGGCGTTCGGTGTCGTCGAACGGTAGGCCCTGCACAATGGTGAGAACAAAAATGGCGAAGAATGCATAGAGCATCCAACGCACTGGCGTGCGCAAATTGCGCCACGTGTTGAGGA
>CAXMUI010000191.1:0-17058 GCA_964196475.1 uncultured Acidimicrobiia bacterium | reverse complement strand
CACCGGGGCCATCGTCGAATACTTTGGCGACGGCGCCACCAGCCTTAGCTGCACCGGCAAGGCCACTATCTGCAACATGGGCGCCGAAATTGGTGCCACCACTTCCCTCTTCGGTTACGACGATGCGGTAGCCCGCTACCTGAAGAGCACCGGACGCGAAGAAATCGCCGACGCTGCCAACGCCGTTGCCCATCACCTGCGGGCCGACGACGAGGTTCTCGCCAACCCCGAGGCCTACTACGACCAGGTAGTCGAGATCAACCTCGACGAACTCACCCCCCACATCAACGGTCCCCACACCCCCGACCTTGCACGTGAGGTAAAAGATCTCGGCGCTGAAGCCAGAGAGAATGGCTGGCCCCTCGAAATCAGCGCCGCCCTTATTGGCAGTTGCACCAACTCCAGTTACGAGGACATCACTCGTGCGGCCAGCATTGCTCGCGAAGCCAAGGCCAAAGGCATCAGCCTCAAGACCAAACTCATGATCACGCCCGGCTCCGAACAGGTCCGTGCGACTATCGAGCGAGATGGCCTCCTAGCCGATTTCGAAGCTCTTGGTGCGGTTGTCTTGGCAAATGCGTGTGGCCCTTGCATCGGTCAGTGGGATCGCTCCGATGACCGAGAGCCTGGCATTCCTAACGTGATTGTCACCTCGTACAACCGCAACTTCCCCAAGCGCAACGACGGCGACGGCGCAACCCTTGCGTTCGTAACGTCCCCCGAAACCGTCATGGCGCTGGCTCTGTCTGGTTCGGTCGACTTCGATCCAATCAACGACACAATTGCCAACGATGCCGGCGAACAGGTTTCGCTGTCCATCCCTATCGGCGTCGAGTTGCCACCACTTGGGTTCGATCCGGGTGAAGAGACGTTCGTCGCTCCCCCAGCCGATGGCAGCGACATCTCCGTCGCGGTTTCGCCGACGTCGGACCGACTTCAGGTACTCACCCCATTCCCCGCTTGGGATGGCAACGACTACGAGGACCTTCCCATTTTGGTCAAGGCCCAAGGCAAGTTCACTACCGACCACATTTCGATGGCTGGCCCGTGGCTCAAGTACCGCGGCCACCTCGAGAACATCTCCGGCAACCTCTACATCGGTGCGGTCAGCGCCTACAACGAGGGCATCATCGGTATGGGCAAGAACCAGTTAAATGGTCAACGCCAAAGCTTTCCCGACATGGCCCAGGCCTACCATGAAGCCGGCCAGCCTTGGGTTGTTATCGGTGATGAGAACATGGGCGAAGGCTCAAGTCGCGAGCACGCTGCTATGGAACCCCGCTTCCGGCTCGGCCTCGTCGCTATCGCTCGCAGCTTTGCCCGCATCCATGAGACCAACCTCAAGAAGCAGGGCATGATTCCCCTCACCTTCGACGACGCGGCCGATTACGACCGTATAGGAGAAGATGACCGCATTAGCTTGCGCAACATTGCTGGCCTCGCTCCGGGCGAACAGATGACGGTCGAGGTCACCACACCAGCGGGCGAGACTTGGACGTTCCAGGCCAATCACACCTATAGCCCCGCACAAATCGAATGGTTTAAAGCTGGAAGCGCCTTGAACGTCATTCGCCAGAAGACACTCGGTTAGATGCCAGCGGCTGGCGCCTACTTCCCTTTGGGGTGGGTAGCCGCCAGTTCTGCTTCGGTCGGTATGTGTTTAATTTGTGACTCGGGCGGCAGCTGAGCACTAATGGCCGCCATGATGGTGTCGAGGTCCTTCTCCACACCCTTGTAGGCCAATTCGACGGGTGTTCCGACGCTGATGGACACCGCTGGCGGATTTTTGACGTTGAGAAACTTGGGCAACTTCGCATTTCGAGGCCACACGTTTTCGGTGCCCCACACGCCCATGGGCAACACCGGGACTTTCGTGAGCGCGGCCAACCGAGCAACACCAGACTTGCCCGTAAGCTGCGGATCGAAGAACTTTTCGCCTCGCGGGATCGTGCCTTCGGGTAAAATAACAACGACCTCGCCCGCAGCGAGCGCTTCGGCAGCAGCGTGGAGCGGCTCATCAGAGCCAGTCCCGCGAAACACCGGAACTGCGCCAACACTGCGCATAAACTGCTTAACCACAGGCATCTTGTAGAGCTCCGACTTAGCAAGAAAGCGACCGGGTCGATCACGCTTTGCTAAGGCGTAGCCAATAGCCATCGGATCGAAATACGAACGGTGGTTGGCCGCAATAATGGCCGGACCCTCTGTGGGAATGTTGTTTTCCCCCGCGATGGTGAGATCTGCGTACAGCAACAATTCGGGTTGCAGAAAGGGGAAGGCGAGTTGCTGGAGTTCGACGCCGGCGACGCGTCGAACACCTGGGGGTGCATCGAGATACCGAATTTCCCAACGGCTAAGTTCTGCGAGCACTCGTAATCGCGGATCAGGATTGACGGCGACGGGGTTACCTACCGAGCGAAGCATTGGAACGTCGTAGCGAGAGTCGGAATAGGCGTAGGAGTCGGCCAGGTCGACATTGTTGGCTGCTGCCCAATCGGCTACCTCGTCACGTTTGTCGCCATACCAAACGAAACGTCCGGCAATAGTGCCGTTGTAGACACCGTTGGTGTCGTCGTAACGGGTGGCCAACACCGCATCCATGCCAATCAGTTCGGCGAACGGGGCTACCAAGTCATAGGGGGTCGTTGTGGCGAGGACCAGTAACCGCTCTTCCTTGCGGTGTTTGGCCAGCTCAGCCATGGCGAAGGGCTGCAACACATCCTGTAGAGCGACCGCCACCCTTTCGCCAGCGCGTTGCACCGCCGCCTTATTCCAGCCCTTGGCGAAACGCGCACCCTGTTTAGCGACAACCATCGATGCGCGGTTCTCGCCGAACGTGTTGTAGATCCAGTACAGAAGCTTTTGTCCGGGCACCTCACCGCTAGTAATCCCTTCCTCGGCCAAGATTCGGCTGATAGTTGGGCCGCTGCCTCCATCAAGAAGGGTGCGATCAAGATCGAAAATGGCCGCGCTACGCATGCGCTTAAGGTAGCCGCGGAATGCGTTCGAACCGAACCCCAAAACCGGAACGAGACTGGAGGGGGCTCCAGCCTCGTTCATTTTCGCCTTCGAGGGGGTGTTTGGGGGGAAACACCGGCTCGTAGCAATTGGACGAAAGCGTTGATCGGGGGGGGATCAATTGCGCTTTCGAAGGGTTACATTGTGCACTTTTTCACGAGGTAAGTCCAACACATGTTCGCGATAGTTAGCATCTATTTAATAGATAACGATTCATTATCTGATATGCTTTAGCGATACCTCTTCGGAGGGAAGCCATACGATTCCTCACCGATCGAGGAATACAGATCCGAGAACCAGTCATGGACATTCGCCAACTCAACGTTTTACTTGCTGTCGCCGACCACGGAACGTTCTCCGCTGCCGCCGAGGCATTGCACACCGTCCAGTCGAACGTCTCAACCCATATTGCACGTCTTGAGAGAGAGCTTCGCACCGAATTGGTCGATAGGTCAACTGGAGGCCTCACTGCGGAAGGCGAAGCTGTCGCCGCTAGGGCCCGTCGCATCCAAGGCGAGGTCGACTCGATTGTCCCTGACCTCACCGCTATGCACGACGAAATCACCGGAACCGTGCGGATCGGCATGATCGGAACAGTCGGCCGTTGGCTACTACCAAATTTATTGAAGGCGCTTGCCGTCGACTTTCCCCGCATCCACCTCCAAATTGCGGGGGCCACGACAGTCAACCTTGCCCCCCACGTTGCTGACGGATCGCTGCAACTCGCACTCGCCAACTTACCGATCGACGATCCCGACCTCCGGGCCGAGCCACTCCTCGACGAGAACCGAGTGCTTGCCGTCCCCTGCGACTCCGAACTTGCCCTCCGCAGCGAAATTAGCATCGCCGACCTGGCCGACATAGATCTCATCGCCGCTCCAGCCGGCACAGCGTTCCGCGACGAGATCGACAACGCACTCGGCCACCATGGCCTCGCCTTGACACCTATTGCCGAGGTCGACAGCATGGGCCTCGTAGGATCGGTCGTCAGCAGCGGCATGTACGCGGCCGTACTCCCCTCCAGCGCGGTACCTGCAGATGGCACATGTGTATCAATTCCTATCCGAGGGCTGCCGCCCCGGTCGGTTGGCCTCGTTTCCAGTCGGCGAGTACCACCGTCGGCCACAACCGTCACGGTCGTCGAGGTAATCCGCCGCATTGTCGCCGATGAATCAGCCCGCCGACCCGGTTTCGACCTTGCGGTGGTCGCTGAACGCACGCTGACGTGACACACTCACCATCGTGACTGATCTCGCCTCCACCGAAACCACCAGCGAACCTTCTCCCCTTGCCGTCGCCCGTCATACCAGCGACAACACCGAGGTGGTGGTCCGGACACTCGGTGACCACCGCGTCGTCATGGTGACGGTCGGCGGACAAAATGAACCTCGCCCGCTAGCCGCCGCCGATGGCAAGAACCTGGCCTTAGCGGCAACCATGGCCGTCGAGCAGCGTCTTCCACTCGTCTACCGCCTGTCCTCAACGGGCGCCGATGTCCACGAAGGCCTCGCGGCCACCAACGCATGGGGCGTTGCCGCTCGTAGCATCGCTCGGGCGTCTGGCGTTATCCCAACCATTGTTGTCGTACACGGGGCAGCCGTCGCTGGACCGGCACTTCTCATTGGCCTGGCGGACTTCGCAGTGCTCACCGAAACGGCCTACGCCTACGTGTCGGGGCCACAGGCGGTACAGCAATACACCGGGGTGCCGATCACCTCAGAGGCACTCGGCGGCGCCGCCCTCCACGCTCGCACCGACGGCGCGGCGTCATTTGTCGTCGCAGATCTCGATGAGGCGGACGATCTCGTCTCAGATCTGCTCACCTTTCTGCCCGCCCACGTCGACGCGCTTCCACCACTTATTTCCACCTCCGACCCGACCGACCGCCGCACCGACACTCTCACCACCATCCTTCCCGAAACCTCCACCGGTGCGTACGACGTTCGCGACGTGCTCAGAGAGGTTGCCGACGATGGTGAGATCATCGAATGCCGAGCCGATTGGGCCAGCAACATCGTCACGGCATTCGGCACCGTTGGCGGCCGCCCCGTGGGCTTCGTGGCCAATCAACCACAGAGCCTCGCTGGCACACTCAACATCGAAGCATCCCAAAAAGGCGCCCGATTCGTCGGATTCTGCGATGCATTCAACATCCCCCTAGTCACCTTCATCGACACACCCGGGTTCTACCCCGGCAAGGATCTTGAATGGCGCGGCATGATTCGACACGGCGCCCAACTTGCCTTCGCGTATGCCCGAGCCACGGTCCCGCGTGTAGCCGTCACATTGCGCAAGGCCTACGGCGGGGCCTACATCGTCATGGATTCCAAATACATGGGAAATGACGTGATGTTGGCTTGGCCTAGCGCCGAAATCGCCGTAATGGGTGCCAAGGGGGCGGCCGAGATCCTGCATCGCAATGCCACACCCGAAGAACGAGTCGTCCACGAAGCCGAATACGAAGAACGTCTGCTCAATCCGTACGTAGCCGCCGAACGCGGCTCGGTCGATGTGGTAATCGACCCGGCCGAAACCCGGATCCACATCGCATCTGCACTAGATATGTTGAGCACAAAACGCGAAAAACTGCGCAACCGCCGTCACGACAACATCCCGTTATGACTCCGTCGACCCACCTCGAATCTTGTGCTGCTCGGTGAGGTGTAGCGTCACGTTCTCCAGTAAAGTGCAACCGCAGCTACTAGAGGAGCACGGGTGTCCGAAACCATCACCATTACCGACAATCGCACGGGTAACACTGTTGAGGTCCCCATTGTCAACGGGGGAGTCGACGCAACCGAGTGGCAAAAATTGGTACCGGGAACCTGGTTTGTTGACCCATCCTTTAGCACCACCGCATCTTGCGAAAGTGCGATAACTGACCTCGACGGAACCAACGGCATTCTGCGCCATCGCGGTTACCCCATCGAGCAGCTAGCCGAGAAGTCCACCTTCCTCGAGGTTGCGTACCTCCTCATCAACGGCGAACTTCCTAACGAGGCCGAATACGCCGACTGGAAGCATCAGATCACTACCCACACCTACGTGCACGACAGCTTCCGCCGCGACTATTTCGATGCGTTTCACTATGACGCACATCCCATGGGATTGCTCACCTCCGCAACGGCAGGACTTTCCACGTTCTACCCCGAAGCAAAAGACATCGAAGATCCCGAAGTTCGCAAGCAACAGATAGTTCGTCTCATCGCCAAGATGCCCACGATGGCAGCTGCCGCATACCGTTTCTCTAAGGGACTTCCCTTCGTTTACCCCGACAACGAACTCGACTACGCCACCAACTTCTTGTCCATGATGTACAAGATGGCCGAGCCTTCCTACGAGGTAAACCCTGTTCTTGCTCGTGCGCTCGACCTGCTGTTCATCTTGCACGCCGACCACGAACAGAACTGCTCCACTACTGCGGTACGCGTTGTTGGTTCAGCCCACGCCGACCCCTACTCCGCTATCTCCGCAGGATGCGCCGCCCTGTACGGACCGCGTCACGGCGGCGCCAACGAAGCAGTGCTCAAAATGCTCGCCGAGATCGGCAGCCCACAGAACGTTCCCGCCTTCATCGAAAGTGTCAAGTCCGGCGAAGGCCGTCTCATGGGCTTCGGACATCGCGTTTACAAGAACTTCGACCCTCGGGCCACCATTATCAAGAAGGCTGCGTACGACGTCTTCGAGGTAACCGGTACTAACCCGTTGCTCGATATCGCGCTCGCTCTCGAAGATGCGGCCTTGGCTGACGACTACTTCGTTAGTCGCAAGCTCTATCCCAACGTCGACTTCTACTCCGGCCTCATTTACGAAGCCATCGGCTTTCCTACCTCGATGTTCACCGTGCTGTTCGCTATTCCTCGCACCTCCGGCTGGCTCGCCCACTGGAACGAGATGCTCCAACAGGACTCCCGCATTGCCCGACCCCGCCAGGTCTACACCGGCTCCGAAGTACGCGACTACGTCGACCTCGGTGCCCGATAGCTGCTAGCGCTGAGCGTCGGCCTGACCGACACTCAAACAAGGTTTAATTACCCAGGCCGGCCCAGGGGTGTGACGCGCCCCCGAGAAACTCCTGGACATATTCATGTCCTTTCAGTATGTTTCATGTTGTGCCATTTCATTCCCTTTCATTCCACATCGCACGCTAATGGCCGTCACCACTCGGGTACTCGAGGGCGACCGTCTGGTCGTGGCCAAAACGGGTCCCGCGGACAACCTGGTAGCCGAAGCAAAATTATTACGTCACTGTGTTGGTCCGCATGTCGTTTCGGTTATCGACATCGTGGTGGACGGCGACCAAGCGGAGATGCTGCTGGAGTCCGCCGGCAACCGCACCCTGAGCGAATATCGCCCGGACAACTTCGCTGCTCTCGCCGCCATTATGGCCTCGGTTGTGCAGGCCGTGGCCGACCTGCATCAGCAGCGGGTCGGACATGGCACACTCATCGACGAGCACATCATTCTCGGCGCCAACCTACACCCGGTGCTGTGCGGCTTTGGCCATGCGGCCAGTCACCCTTCCTCCCCTACTGAACTTGACGTGCAAGCGTTAGGACGAATGCTGTACCACCATCTAGTTCGACTGGCTGCTTCGCAGACGCCTACCTGGGTTGAACGAATGACCTCCAGCGACCTACGCATCGAGCGTCAACTTCGCGAGTTGGCAACCCAGGCCAAGGACGACCCAACCACCATTTCCGCCACCGCGTTGGCGACATCTCTAGCCGATTTGTCGCCGCCTCCTCCCGCTCTCCGGAGCGCTCAAGCGGTACCAGTGGTGGAGTCGTCGCGATCCACGTCACGCGACGATTCCACCACGGCGGCCCCTTTTACGTCAGACAATGAACTACCTGCAGATTTACCCCGCATCTGGCGTATACCCCCGCGCCCGCTGGTCCCGGTTTCGACGCAGCGTCGTCCCGTTGTTGTGGGCGCGGTAGTGGCAGCACTGGTCGCCATCACAGCTGGCGTCGTGTTATTTCGAGGAGCGACCGCACCTGCCACCGAAATCGCCAGCAGCGCGCAACTGGCGACCCAACACGTCGCCACAGCGACACCCACCGGGGCGCCTATTCAACCGCAGCAGACCACCGTGGCTGCCACTTCAACGACCATCCGGTCCGAACACGAGTTGCTGGCTCCGTGTCCTGCTGTCGTCGCAGTAATCGCTGCTGACCACGATCGCGATGGTTGCCTTTCTCCTATAAACATCATCGGGGATTCGATCATCGTCGACGACCTAACGTTTCGCGTCGGGGTGCCAGAAGACACCATCCTTGTTGGGGACTGGAACTGTGACGGGCGATCCACACTGGCCGTCTTGCGGCAAAGTACTGGCGAGATCTTCGTATTCGATGACTGGGCCATAAACGGCCAGATAGAGGCCACCCTCGTTGGCCAAGTGACGAACCCGACTGCATTCACGGCCATAGATCTGCCCAATGGGTGTCAGGACCTTCGAGTCACTCACGACAGCGGACAATGGACCCTCACCGAGACACAGACATGACCAGTATTCTCGCCCCACGTAGCGAGCAAAGGCTTCGTCGTAAACCCCATTGCCCAGCTGGGGGCGTCCGCTTGCGCATTTGGTCCACCTTTTTCCTGGCAAGTTGGGCCTTCATCTTGGTCCTCGCCATTCGGCTTCTGGGTGCCCTCGGTACCGGCGCTTTGGCGGCGCCGCGGCTAACAGACCATTCTGGCCTCTGGCACTGGTTAACAAACACACCGCCGGCCGATCTTCTTATGACGATGCTTCGCCTGGCGGGCATTGCCATGGGCTGGTACCTCCTCACACTCATGGCTCTTGGGGTGGTGGCGCGCGCAACTCGCCTCAAGATCGCAGCCACAAGATTAAACCGCTGGACCCCCAGGTCACTCCACAAGCTGCTCGATAACGCGATGGGGTTTGGGTTGTTAGCAGCCCTAACCCTGGCTTCGCTTACCCCTATTCGCGCCGACGCATCGCCGCAAGAGTTTGCGCTCGGCCCGGAACCAATGGTGCTCTTACTCCAACCAACAGCGGCTCCGGAGCCTGCGGCGGTTCCCGGACCCGATGCCCTTGGAGTCTCCGAGGTACCCATGCTCATGCGTCAAGTAGTGTCACCTTCGTTGACCCCCAACAATGTCGCCACGACTCAAGAATGGGTCGTGGCCCCAGGCGACAACCTCTGGTCGATCGCCGAATCCACGTTGGCCGGTCACTTCGGTTCCGAAGTCTCTATCGCGCAAATCACCCCGTACTGGGCCGACCTCACGACAGCCAATAGGTCTCGTCTCAGCGATCCTTCGAACCCCGACCTCTTGCTGGTTGGCCAAACGCTTTTAGTCCCGTCCGTTGGGTAACCCATCGGAACCGGCCCGGCTCATCCAACTGGGTTAGATTTGGCAAATGGACAATCCAGAGCAGCCCCCCGAACTTGGTGTTTTCGCCAACCGCACGCTCAATCTACGATCGGTGCAAGCGATCGGATTCGACATGGATTACACCCTCATCCATTATCACGTCGACAAGTGGGAGGGCGCAGCGTTCGAGCATGCACGCGGCCATTTAGCCAACCGTGGTTGGCCCGTCAACGACCTCACATTTGACCCTGACAAATTTAGTTTGGGCCTCACGTTCGACCTCGAACTCGGAAACCTCGTCAAAGCCACCCGTTTCGGCTATGTCGTTCGAGCCCAGCATGGAGAATCGGCTCTGAGCTTCGATGATCAGCGAACGGCATACAGCTCCACGGTGATCGACCTAGCCGAAAACCGCTACGCCTTTATGAACACCTTGTTTGAGATCTCCCGAGCTTGCCTTTGGACCCAACTCATCGACCTGCACGACCAGTCAGCACTCGACGGTGCGAATAGTTACCGTGAGATCTACACAGCTATTGATGACGCCTTAAACGACTCCCACCTAGGCGGGCGGCTGAAGGCCGAGATACTGGCTGACCCCGACAGCTTCGTCGTCCGTGACGAGTCGCTCGTTCCCACGCTCGTCGATCTCCGACAAGCGGGCAAGAAACTCCTCCTCATCACTAATAGTGACTGGGCCTACACCCGCGAAATCATGAAATACGCCGTCGACCCCTTCTGCCCCGAAGGCTGGACATGGCGCGAGTTATTTGACGTCGTCATCGTCGCCGCCAATAAGCCGCAGTTCTTCGCTAACCAAAATCCGTTATTCAAAATCGTCGATGAGGACGCCGGTCTACTCAAACCCCACTGGGACGACCTTGACGCTGGCACCGTCTACTTTGGGGGCAATGCGCTCGCAGTCGAATCAAGTCTGGGCCTCGGCAATTCCCAGTTTCTTTACGTTGGTGATCATTTGTTTGGCGATGTACACGTCACAAAAGACGTGCTTCGGTGGCGCACGGCATTGATCGCCCGAGAACTTGAGGACGAGATCAGTGATGCCGCTACCTTCCGGGATGACCAGCGTCTGCTCGAAACACTCATGCGGGACAAAGTTGCCATCGACCGCCAGCAGGCGCAGTTACGACTGGCACGCGACCACAACCGTTCCGACAAAACACTTAGTGCCAAGCTCGACAAAGCCACCAAACATGCCATCAAGCTCGACAAACAAATTTCACCCTTAGCGCAGAAGGCCGCCACCCTCGGTAACGACATTTGGGGACCACTAATGCGCGCCGGCAACGACAAGAGCCTGTTCGCGCGACAGGTGGAAAGATACGCCGACATATACACCTCACGTGTGTCCAATCTTGGCTACGAAACGCCTTATGCCTACCTACGAGCAGCCCGCGGGTCTCTCCCACACGACGCCGCGACGGACTAAACCATGACGCCAGATTCAACGTTCATCCAGGATGGCGACGTTTTCGTAGGCACAGAGTTCGCGCGAGGACCCTGGAGCGCGGACCACTGTCATGGTGGACCCCCCACCGGGATCATCGCTCGAGCGTGCGAACAGGCGGTTCCGCATCAACGGCTCACGCGATTGACCGTTGAGCTGAGCCGACCAGTGCCGCTCGCCGGATTTACCGTAGACACCAAGGTAGTTCGATCCGGTCGCATGACCAGCCTGGTAGGCGCAACGCTCACCGGCATCGATGGCAAGGTTTGTGCGACCGCTATGGCGCTGCACCTCCTCCCGGCTGACGCGGCCGCATTGCCCACCACCGAATGGGAAACGCCGAAGCGCTCCGATGCCACCAAAGGTCCGCCACCGATACGTTCGCTGACTCATGGCCTACCCGGCTTTTTCGACCACGCCGAATTACTGTTCGCCCCGGGATCAACTCCTGCGCCGGGGCCGTGCACCCTGTGGATGCGCACCGTCTCGCTATTGCCCAACGAAACGATGTCACCGTTCCAGCGGGTCTGTCCGTTAGCTGATTGCGGCAACGGAATCTCCTCAAACAGCGACTTCGCCGACTATTCGCCAATCAACCCCGATCTCACTCTCTCGCTACACCGAGATCCTGTGGGCGAGTGGATTGGATCTCAAGCAGTATCTCGGTGGGAACCAAATGGCATAGGGCTCGCCGAGGCGTTGCTGTTCGACGAGATCGGTCCGATCGGCCGAGCCGCGCAAACGGTGCTCATAAGCAGCAACCTCAGATAGCAAGCCATGAGTGCCCCGATGGGCCCTGCAAATCCGGCGAATCTGACCAGATGACGGGCCGGTGATGGGCTCCGCATAGGTTCGTGGCGTGGTTCACCGAGCCACTCCACTAGGAGGTCCTATGCACCATCTCAAGAATTCCCGTCACTCTCGCGCTGTCCACCTATTCGCCGCTTTGCTGGTGCTGTTCGCGTTATTGGCCAGCGCATGTACTAGCGGCGATATCGTACATCCCGACGACGAGGATTTTGACGAGGAGTCGGAAGGGTTTGACGACGAGTCGGAGGAGTTTGACGAGGAGTCGGAAGATTCTGGGGAAGTTCTTGATGAAGAAGCCACCGACGAAGAAGATCTCGAACTGGCAGAAGATGATGCACCCGAAGAACTCGACTGCAATGAAGTGTCCTGTGATGACGACGATTTGACAGAATGCGACGGCGGCGTTTGCGATCTCGATGATCCAATCGACGAGTGCGATGGTGGCAGTTGCGACGAAGTTGTTGACGAAGATTCGTGTGGCGGCCAGACCTGTGTAGCTGCAGCTGATTATGACTGGGCTAACGCCACCTGTGTCAGCACGGTCCACGTGCCATCTGCGAACATCGATTCTCTCTCGCACCTATTAGTCGCAATCGTGACATTCGGATTGTTCGCAAATGCAATAGTCGAATGGGAAGTCCCGGGCACCCCTGGAACAACCACCGCCACCCTCGATGCGGATGGTTCCGGCGAACTAGAGGTCGGCCTTAACAGTTACGGGCCCTATACCGTCGCGGCAATGACCGTAAATGGTAAACAGGTCCCGGTCGACGGATTCCCGGAACTCGTCGTCGATGCTGCCGAGGGACCAATTCACGGCAACTGCTAAGTCACCTACAGGTCTTCGGATTCATCGAGGTAGATAACGCCCGGTTGAGGCGCCTAGCGGTTACCTTCGGGTTCCCCTAGGCGCAGAACCGTTGTGAGCAGTTTGCTTATGGGCACATCAATCCCATGACGGGCCGCCCGTTCTACCACGACGCCGTTTCGGTCCCGCCATTCGGTGGGTCGGCCAGCAATACGGTCGACCACGATTGACGGAGCATGTCCTGCGCCGCCGCCGGCCTGCAGTAGCGCAAAGATTTTCTCGCCGCGGTCGTCAGGAATGCGTGCGCCTTCGGCCCTACCAACGGTCAATGTTTCCTCGATGATCGCCAGTCGCAATTTGGCGGCTTCTTCGTCAAGGTACACCTCGTTGTCGCGCTGGCTCAGCACGCCGACTACTGCGGCAGCGTTGATACAGAGCTTGGTCCAGGCCGCCCCCAACCAGTTGTCCGTGAGCCGCACATCAAAGAAACTGTTGGCAAAAAGCTCAGCAAACCGGTCGCCGGCCGCACCTGTTGGCACCGTCATTAGTGTGGGAGGGGAAACGGTTACAACGCCGGGCGAGTGTCGCACTGCTGGCGGGTTGACCACAACCGGTAGCACGGTGGCATTTCTGACCATGGGTTGCACACGGTCGATGTGGGTAACGCCGTTTTGCAAGACCGCAACCACGGTGTCGGGCCCGACCAAAGCATCGAGCCACGGAGCAACTGCCGGCGTGTCATAGATTTTTGTCGCGAGCAAGATGATGTCCACGTGGCTCAGCCCATCAGAAGCAGTACGCACATCTACAGCCTCGTCAACGACACCGTTGTCATGGGTGACAATCAGACGATCAAACGGCGTTCGGGCAGCGATGAGGAGTTCAGCTCCGCTTTGCATTGCCGCGGCTCCGGCTGCGCAGCCGATGGCACCGGGTCCAACAACGGCAACGGTAGTCATGATGGCTCCCCCGCAAGCAACATGGCTAATTGACGTGTCTGCACACAAAGTGCGCCTGTTGCATCCCACACCTTGGCATCTTCGATCATCAATCCATTCGATAGGTCACGACAAACCAATTCGGCCAACATCGGACCCGGCGTCGGTCTCCGACGAACCTGGACGGTAAGTTCAATCGTCGGCACCCATCCGACCTGGCCCAGTGTGGTGAATATGGCGGGCGGCAGTGCGTCAGAAAACATGGCCGCAGCGATGACATCCGGTTCTGTATCGTCTCGAAGTTGAACCCATGCGGTGACTGCGGCCTCGGTGCCACCCCCAGCAACTGATTGGGACGGATCAATCCGAACCTCGATCTGGTTCAGCATCGAAATGTCGACGCCTTGCAGATTGCCCATACGCGCCACGCAATCGCCGAAAGGCGCAATCGTTGGCGGTTTGATGACGATTTCGTGGTCCGCGACCGCAGTCATCAGATCACCAAACACCGCCGTCGACCGAATACGTTCTTTGCCAGCTTGGTAAAGAATTCCCGTCACCAAAGATGTAGTGCGGCCGGTCCGGATGACTTCGACCTCGATGGTGGCCGCAAGCCCCTCAGATGTCGGGCGAGAAAAGTGCGTTGTGACTGATATTGGGTCAGGATGCGCCACGCGTTGCTGCATCGCATTCAACACAACTGCGACCAAGTAGCCGCCATTTGGCTTGTCCCCGATACTCCACTGATCGCTGATCGTGATATGTCCGGTGCCATCGATATAGGTGACAGCAGTGTCTTGCGTAAATCCCATCAGCTGAGCATGGCAGGGCATTGCGCCTCCGCGGCAACCGTACGAAAAACA
This sequence comes from uncultured Acidimicrobiia bacterium, assembly GCA_964196475.1. Classification (GTDB taxonomy): domain Bacteria; phylum Actinomycetota; class Acidimicrobiia; order Acidimicrobiales; family JAHEJN01; genus CAWKZT01. The sequence goes on along the minus strand of CAXMUI010000191.1, from coordinate 2,805 downwards.
ATCGCGAAACAATGTGGGGTGACGACATAAACAGTGGCACTGTTATCGGGTGACGAACCTCGCGCAATTAGCCATCGAAGCCCTCCGTACCCTCGAAATTGACACCCTGTACTGCATCCCAGGCGTACAGAACGATCTGTTCTTCAACGAACTCGTCGATGCCCCCGACATTCGCCCGGTGGTGTGCCGCCACGAACAAGGCACCGCCTACATGGCCGCTGGCGCATCGCTGGTGACTGGGAAACCAGCCGCCTGCTCCGTTGTCCCCGGCCCCGGCTTGTTGAACGCCTCGGCTGCGCTCACAACCGGCTATTGGGGTGGCGCCAACGTGTTCGCCATCGTGGGCGAGATTGCCACCCGCCTGATGGACAAGAACATCGGCACGCTGCACGAACTTCCCAATCAGCATGCCATCTTGCAACAACTGACCAAGCATGCCGAACTCATCACCGACGGCCCAACAGCCGTTAGCCAAATGCAAGCGGCGATCGATGCCTTAGTTAATGGGGCGCCGCATCCCGTAAGCGTTGAAATTCCCGTCGACCGTTGGCTCGAAACCACTACTGGAGCGCTGACCACACCGGTACGAACCAACCCAACACTCGATCCGGCCATTATCGAGCAAGCGGCACAACTCATAGCCAACGCCAAGAATCCGATCATCGTGGTCGGTTCGGGCGCTTGGGAGGCAGCCGACGAGGTTCGTGCTCTCGCCGAACTCTTACAAGCTCCTGTCACGACCCGTCGTATGGGTCATGGCGTTGTCCCCAATCAGCACCCTCATTTCGTGCCTCTCGCCGTTGCCCACAGCATGTGGGTCGACGTCGACGTCGCCATCGGTATCGGCACCCGTCTCGAATGGCCAATTGATGTGTGGGGCATCGACAACGATCTCAGCGTGGTACAGATCGACATTGACCCCAATGGCCTCGACCGCCATCACATCGGCAGTCTCGGTGTACACGCCGACGCCGCCGAAGGCATCCAGGCCATCATCGATGCCATCGGCCCAATAGCTGCCCGCAGTTCCCGCACGGCCGAGTTTGCCGAATTCAAGGCGCAGTACGCCATCGATATCGCTCACCTCGAGCCGCAACTAGGATTCCTGGGCGCCATTCACGATGTGCTGCCCTCCGACGGGGTCATCGTCGAAGACGTCTGCCAAATTGGCTTTGCCGCCCACATTGGTTACAACTTCAACCAACCGCGCACGTTCCTATCTTCGGGTCCAGCAGGAACCCTCGGTGCAGGTGTTGGCATGGGCATCGGCGCCGCAGATGCTGCCCGAGATAAGTCCGTAATCACCGTCTCAGGCGATGGTGGCTTTTTGTTCGGCGCCACCGAAATGGCCACGGCCGTACAGCACGACATTCCGACCAAGATCCTTGTGTTTAACAACAGTGCCTACGGCAACGTACGTCGCATTCAGACGCAGCGTTTCGGCGCCGACCGCACCATCGCCAGCACACTGCGGAATCCGAACCTCATGCAGTTTGCCGACAGCTTCGGTTTCGCCACATGGCAAGCACACTCTCCTGATGACCTGCGCACCACACTCGACGCCGCACTCAGTCACGACGGACCTGCGTTCATCGAGATTCCGCACGATCCACTGCCGGACCCTTGGCCGTTCATGCGGTTATCGCCCGGCCGTCGGGGTAAATAACTCCGACTAACGAACCGCTTCGAATGTTGCCAAGAAACGATCGTTCTCCGCAGCGGTTCCTATCGTCACGCGAATGCCGGCTCCCGCGAAGGCGCGTGTGACCACGCCTTTGGTTTCGAGGGCCAGGCCAATGCGTTCAGCGTCTTCACCCAGCGGCAAATACACGAAATTGGCTGCAGTCTTGGTCGTCGTCACACCGATTTCGCTCAACGCAACCGAGACCCGAGCCCTTTCGGCCACAATGTCGGCGACCCGCTGATCGACCTCGTCTTGGGCATCGAGAACGGCCAGGGCCGCGGCCTGAGCAATGAGGTTGACCGAAAACATCATGAGGGTCTTGTCGAGCGTGGTAATAATTTCGGGATCACCAACCGCGTAGCCCACCCGTAGGCCCGCTAACCCATGCGCTTTCGACATCGTCCGGGTGACCACGACATTGCGGAAACGGGGCAGGAGATCAACTACGGGATCACCAGCAGCCGGATCGTTGAACTCCCGATACGCCTCATCAACGAGCACTATGACATCGTCAGGAATTGACTGAACAAACGCCGCAATGTCGGCGGTCGACTCAGATATTCCAGTCGGATTGTTTGGCGTAGCCAAGAAAACGACCTTGGTCGCGGGAGTCACCGCGGCGGTCAACGCAGCGAAGTCGACGGATAGATCATCGTTAAGCGGCGCTGTTACCGAAACTCCACCAACCATCTGAACCAGAATTGGATATGCCTCAAAAGACCGCCACGGGTACACCACTTCGTCGCCATCATCCACGTAGCACAGGAGAACCTGCTGGAGCAGTCCAGATGAGCCGGCCCCGACACAGATTTGAGCGGGGTTCAGCCCGAGTTTGGCGGCCAACCGTTCCCGTAGAGCTACTGCTCCGTGGTCGGGATATCGGTTCACCCCAGTACTCGCCGCGACGATCGCTGCTTGCACCGATGCCAGTGGCACCAGCGGGCTTTCGTTGGAAGCAAGTTTGATGGCATCGACTGCGCCATGATCCACTTCGGCCTGCTTGGCACTCTTGCCCGGCTTATAGGAGGGCAGACCGAGAACGGTGTCACGTGGTTTTCCAATAGTCATAGGCCGTTCACCCTAGTAACTGCAGGCCGCCGGACAAGAACTGTTTCTGCAAA
>CAXMUI010000190.1:0-12342 GCA_964196475.1 uncultured Acidimicrobiia bacterium | reverse complement strand
CATGACCTGTGCGGCCTGCACAGCTACTCGCTGGGTTGCTTCGTCCAACTCGACCGCCTCGGTGGTACCCCCGCGGTGCACGTTGGAGCGAAACTCATCGCCGACCGCAGTTCTTCTCATCGCTGCCACGACGCGATCTCCAACCACCAGTGCGCGTAGGTCTCTCCCGCGACTTTCTTTCACAAAGCGCTGAATCAATACGTTTTGTCGGGTGCTTTGCAATGTTTCGATAACCGCTTCGGCCACCTTATTGTCGGGCGCTAAAATGACACCAATTCCTTGAGTGCCTTCGAGTAACTTGATCACCACCGGGGCCCCACCCACCTGCTCAATAGCAGGAAGCACGTCGGCGCGGTCACGCACAAACATGGTGGCGGGCATCGCTACGCCGTGGCGCGAAAGGATTTGACTCGCGCGTAGTTTGTCACGCGAGTTAGCAATACCTGCTGCGGTATTGGGGGTGTAAACGTCCATTTGTTCGAATTGACGCATGACAGACAACCCGAAGAAGGTGACAGAAGCCCCGATCCGCGGCAACACTGCGTCATAGTCGGAAAGTTGCTTGCCTCGAAACATCAGATCGGGCTCGCCTCCGGAAAGGTCGATACCGAACCGCAATGTATTGAGCACCTTGACGTGGTGCCCGCGCTCGGCCGCAGCATGCTTTAGACGCTGAGTACTATACGCCCTCGGCGAGCGAGACAAGATTGCGAGTCTCATGATGGTGGTTCACTCCGATACTTGGGGTCAGACACGAGATACGAACGACCTGGGTTCACCAGGAAACGGCCGCGCAACGCGGCGCGACCTAGCAACATACGAAAGCCCATCTGGTCGCGAGACGTAAGGGTGACTTCGATGGGCCAGCGATGGCCGCCAATTACGGCGTTGGTCTGTATGACCGGACGTTCCTCAACCTTGCCATTAGAGGAGCGAATCTTCCGGAACGATTTCACGGGGTAAACCACCGACTTTGCCCCGGCAGACGATCGCTGATGGGGGTGCACCTCAAACATGGCGACCATTCCGTCGTCGGTTTCTACGGTTCGGAGACCGAACGCGTGCAATGCCGAAGTGTGTGCTCCAGTGTCGACTTTCACTTTCATCGCTGGGGTGCACAACTCGGGCAGCTGGACCCATTCGCGCCAGCCAATCGTCAACCGGGATGTCTTGCCACTCACACTAGACATCGTTGCTGGCTCTTTTGGGTTTGAGAATGTGAGGTATAGATACCGTAGCCAGCTTCTCCTGTTGTAGATGCCGGCAGAATTTACGTTACCGCACGGTTGTGCAGTAACGTCCGCTACCTAATTGAACGAGCTCCAAACAAACTGATGTCCGATGAGTCAGAGACGGGTTGACCCTCCAGACTGATCTGATCATCCAAGGTAACAGCGAGAAGATGAAGGTTACTCCACGTAGAATCTTCGCCCGCTGGTCCCACGTTGTACCCGTCAACACCCGGAGCGAACCTCGCGACCACCGCATCCACGTCGTACCGGTTGTTCTAGTCACCTATCGTTTCTAATTCGTTTGCGCTAGGAATGCTGATCGCCCAAGCCGACGACCCCACCCCAAGGACCATAACGATGGAAAGCATGCACCGGCTTTCGTAAAGATTTTGCCTGAATTGGTCGTATAACGCGTGGTTCGATATCGATCAGATCACGCTGGTTCGGTCGGTGAGTCACAACGAAATAACCTGGCACTTAGCGCTCGATAAATGCGCCGACAAAGCAGGGGTTTGTGGGGTTGCTTCAGCGCTCGGGCGTCAGATACCTCATAATCCTTCGGTCGTGGGTTCGAACCCCACCGGGCCCACTACCAGACCTATTGTGACCAAGGTAATGCGGCGGTTCGTTTGACCGACCGCCAGACCTGGCGCGGTGTTTATGCGGTGCCGCAGTCGGGTCTGTCGATCACGTTGAGTACCACGTTTTCGCCGTCCGCTGTACCGGTGCGGTCAACGCCGATTGCGTACAAACAAACCTGGCGGCCACCCGAGGTAACCGCAAACGTGGAGTTGAAACCGTGATGCCCTGACGCCGGCTACATAGCTCATTGACGGCTAAGTCGACTGCGAAGGAGGCATCCACCATCCTCAAAGACCAACAGACCTTTACACCCGCTCGCCTTTGCCGCAGGTGTATGGAAGGCATCTCGCTCAGGATGAGACCAGGGTGAGATTGTCGAAATGGACGTGCGAAAGAATACTAGGATCTAGATTTTCAGCAATGAATCCGAATGAGGCATCGGCTTGGTACTGGGCGGGAACCGAGCCCACAGCTTGACCAGCGACCGAGAATGTTGCGTTTCCACCCGTCAAAGTGACGGTAAGCGTATTGCGAGTTGCATCGGTAGAAACAACTCCTTCGAGTTCGCACGGACCATTCTCTAACAGCGACTGGCCACCGACCACCGTCGCAGTGATAAGTGGATTGGAGCGCTGCACCACACACCAACGTAACTCGCGCCCGTCCGCTTCGACTGAAGCATCCTGCACGAGTAACCCCAGGTATCCAGTAGGTCCGGCGTTGGCTACAAGCCCGTATCTGAAGCCACCATTGGGCTCGTCGGGTAACCGAAGTTCGACGTCTGCTGACAAGGTCGTGTTATCGGCCTGGACCTGTCCCGAACCAACCGCAACGGCGAGCGAGCCGCGGACCTCGACGTGAAACACGTCGGGAGCGTGGTACCCGTAGGCGACGTCAGGCGTGTTTGGATCATGCAAATCGGGCCAGTCATGCAGTTCGTCCGCGCCAGAAAACTCCCGTGCGTACAGAAGTTCGCCCGTAGGACGTGGAACCTCTACGACGTCATCAGCGGCACAGCGCAGCCCAGCATTTTGCCGGTTGGTCGGCGAGTCGCCGAACGTGCGATAAAACACCGACAAGGCCTCGATGCCAAACGACCCCCGCAGTACGGCTACGCCAGCTGGGGTGTCGCTGTACTCTTCGGGAAATGCCACCCAGTTCTGCACCGTTGTCACATCAATCGAACCGTCGCGTGCGGCGAGTTCCCATTCGAGTTCGGTTGGTAGTCGTTTAAGGGCGTATTGGCAGTAGATATCAGCCGCGTCAAACGAGATGCCAGCGACAGGATCGCGTCCCTCAAGGCCAAGTGCTTCGAAAGAGTCAGGAACTGTCGGCGAAATGTTTCGCCATGCTTCCGGTGCCAGTTCGGCCCAAACTTCGTTCCGGTCGCGCTCGGGGTTCGTGGTCTGAAACGAAGCAAAATCGTAATACTGAATGTTGGAGGTGTTGACCACGTCGATAAAGCCGATGACCCGCCCTTCAACTTGGCGAATCGACGCATACTCGGGCGGATCAAGCGTGGCCACGAGATCGGTGCCAATTACGGGATTCGTTTTGTCGACAGCGAACACACTGCCAGCATCAACCGTGGCCCGTACCGGCAGTCGTACACCCGTCGTGGTAGCTGCATCGGTGTCCGTCGAATCTCCCGGAGCCGAAGGAGCCACCGGTACCGAGGCCGCGGTCGGTACGGCGACGGCGGTTTCAGTATCGGTGGTGTCATCGCCGCCTCGGGTTGCCAAGAATCCAGCTACAACCAGGCCGAGCAATACGAATGCTCCGAGACCAACGAGGCTTCGATTTTGCGAGATCCACGTCCCAGAGTCGGCTTGACTTGCGGGGTGTGGCGAGGGTCGCGGGGTCGGCGTTGCCGGATTCGCTGGCGCCAGAGTCACTGGTGCTGCCGCTGGCTTAGACGGCTGTGGCGCGACCGCAGGTACCTCTGTAGCAGTGGCGGGCGTTACTGCTTCGCTAACGGTGGCTGGCTTGGTACTGGTTGCAGCCGCAGCGGTATGTGCTGCCCCCAGTGCAATCGCATGTTTGGGATCGGCGTCAACAGCAACCGGTCGGCCCAGTTCTGAGCCCACCAACTGAGCCACCAACGGCGTGCGACTCGCTCCTCCCACGAGCAGCACGGCCCGCAAATCGTCGGGCGTCACCCCGGCGGAGTCAAGCGCTTGGTGCAACGCATTAACCGTGTCGGCCAATGGCGGGCGGATCATTGACTCAAGCTCACTGCGGGTGAGCCGAACTTCGGAAACAGCTCCGGGCAGCACCACGGGGATGTCTACTTCGGTGTCGCTGGACAGAGCTTCGCGGGCCGCCGTGCATTCTTGTCGGAGCCGAGCAAACCCGGCGAGCGTCGCCGGGTCGTCCTCGTCGAGGTCCGCTAGGGAATCGCCAAGCGACGACATGACATGTCCGAGGACTGCGGCATCAAGGTCCATGCCTCCAAGGCGTTCAATGCCGATGGGCTGGCCCAGGATTTCGAATCCATCCTCAGTCTTGCGCAGAACTGCGGTGTCGAATGTGCCGCCGCCGAGGTCATACACGGCGATGGTTTCGCCTGGTTCGAGGCGTTCGGCTTCGGCATAAGAGATAGCCGCGGCCTGCGGTTCGGTAATGAGGGTTGCCCCCGTTATGCCCGCCATTTGGAGGGCCTGTTTCAGCAAATCGGTTTTGTAGGGCCCCCAGTTGGCTGGGTAACTGACCGCTATGTGACTTGGATTCCCCCCATAACGTTGGCGTACCTCAGTGAGCACGGCGGTCACCAACCGCGAGGTCAACGCTTCGGCAGAATAGGGCGACCCACCAATCAGAATTGGCGTAGGATCGCCGAGGCGTCGCTTGAATTCGCGTACGACTCGGGTGGGTTCGGTGATGGCCCGGCGTTGCGCGGCCTCGCCGGTAAGCACCGTGCTGTCTTCGCGAATGAGGACTACCGACGGAATTGCGGCTCGTTGATTGCCGAGGTTTACGGTCTCGGCGATACCGTTTTGCAAGACCGCCGCGGCGGTAAAGGCGGTCCCGAAATCAATTCCCAATGCGTACGTCATGATGAAGACTCCACAGCGAGGACCATACCTTCGCATGATCGCACAATCGTAGACCCCGCGGCGACAAGGCTCGGGCTACTCAACGGATTCTCGACCAGGCGACGCCATCGCTCGGCGGACTCAATAGCCGTGGAGCGCAATTGCTCGTTGGATGCCCCTCGCGCAAGTCCCAAACGATCGGAGAAACCATCTCCCTGGGCACCAATAAGTTGCTCCATCTCATCCAGCACGGTTTGCTTTGCAACAATACGACCGGTCCGAATTTCGCTCAGGACCCGGAGTTCGGCGATGGAGTGATCTGATGCCAGCACCCGTTCTAGCTGCGCTGCCAGATCTTTCACATCGATCCCTTCACTATCTCCGACGAGCGATACCAGCCCCTGGAGCGCCGAGCGGGACTTGAGAACTCGAGCACGCCCGACAAACAACGTGTCGAGCAACGTGCGCAGATTGGTTAGGCCACTAATTTGCAGAAGTTCCTCGGCCAGTGACGCAGTGGTAAGGGCGCGTCGCTCACGCAGTGCTTCCGTGGCAACGTGCAGGCCAAATACGCCGAAGCGGCCAAATAGTTCGGCACGCGTGTCGCTGGAGACCTCAACTTCTATCGGCGTCCCACTAAATGAGTCAGCCGACAAAAGGAGGCGCTGGAGATTAGCAACGGGTAACTCCGCCAACCGCGAGAGATCATTGAATTCGCTCTGGGTAAGGGTGGCCGCAGTTTCGGCGAGCAGTCCAGCAACGGGTATGACCGTTTGGGCCAGACGACGAATCGAAGGATCCTTCGCGAGACGTCCCGCCACTTTGGCCGCCGATTCCATGGCATCAGGGCGACCGGCCCCCACCTCGTCAGCCCGTGACAACACCGCTATGGCATTGATCGGACTTGGCTGGGCGGCGTCCACGTCATGGAACGCCTGCAGCAACTGGACGTCCTGGGAGTGCAGGTGCCGCATCAGGTAAATTACGGCATCAGCTGGGGTGTTGTCCTCAGCGGAGGTCAGGAAGTCAAGGGTTCGCTCGGAGACCTCGCTAGACAACGAGCCAATCCCTGGCGAGTCGATCAAGGTTGTTTGCCGCAAAGCCTGCGATGGCCACGTGACGATGATGCGGCTGACATCATCGGGATCGTGATCGCCAAGATCAACCGAAACTTGGCCGTCGACGTCGCGAAAGATGCCAGGAGTCTTGCGTCCCGCCTTGGACTCGATGTCGAAGCGGTACACGTGCCCGTCTTGGTACCAGGTGACAACGCGCGTGCACTCGGTTGCATCGGTGGCCGCCACTGCTGATCCCACCAGGGCGTTGAGCAATGTGGACTTTCCAGCCTTCACCTTGCCAGCGATTGCGACACGCAAGGGCTCATGGAAGCGATCTTGCAGTTGTTGCACATGCGAGTCGTGGCGGGTTCCTGCGAAGACTTCGTTGGCCGTCGCCAGCAGTGATTCTGCGGAAGCTCCGAGGTCGGTCATCGAAAATCACCGTCCGCCCCAACGTGGCGAATGGCATTTTGCATCGCGCGTAGCTCGGCTATTTGAGCGTCTACCCCAGCAAGCGCTTCGACACGGTCGGCCTCTGATTGCTCGACCGCGCGACCGGCCATCCGCATCGATTCGGCCGCCGATCGTGACATTTCGTCGGCTCGGTCCATGTAGTGATCACGAAGTTCGCGCTGGATGCGTCGCATCGTGTCGCCGGAATCCTTGCCAATAACAAAACTGACTTCGTCGAGATATTGCCGGACCGATTGCTTTGCTCGGGCCCGACTCATCGCAAGTTCTCGCTTACGTTCCTCGCTCAATCCCTTGCGACCCATCAACAAGCCGACGCCGGCGGTGGCGGCCATCATCGGCAAGGCAAGCGGGTTGATCGCGGTGAGAAATAGCGAGGTGCCGGAGCGGAACATGAATCCGCCCGACTGCATGCCGCGAACCATGCCAAAGCCTTTTGCGGCAACGGAACGAATATCGAAATTGGCATCGGCGCTGCGCTCAATCACCCCAAGCGCACCGGCTGGATCAAAGGATTGTGTCGAATGATGGGCCCCAGTTTGATCTTCGGAAAAGTGTTCGGCTACGCGGTCGCTGAGCTCGGCAGCTCGAGCCTGCATCATTGTGTAGTTGGCCAATACCTCGTCAGAAGTGCGGGTGTAGAGCCAGGGTTCGAACTCGGCCCACACCGCCGCGGGGTCGTACTCATCGATTGCCGCCTCGGCCTCGGAGGTAATTGCGCGGGTGCGACCGCGCAGGTCGTGTTGGGCATCGGAGGTCAGGTCAGTCATGCCATCGGACAGCGTGGTAGACCAGCGAGCGGCCGTGGATCGCAGGGCGTCGATCCGTTCTTTCTCGGCCATGAGTTGCCTACGCAGGTCCGCAGCCGCGGCAGGATCCCTGAGGACGGCCCGTTCCGCCTCATAGGGTGCCCGAAGCAGATCCACGATCTCAAAGAGTTCCGTTCGCGCCCGCCACACGAGCCCCGCGTCAGCAGCCGCAGTGACCTGGTTGGTAAGGAAGGATTCGAGCTCGGCGAAACCTGACTCAGCCGCCAAGTCTGCATCATGGTGCTGCGCGGCTAGGGCCTGCAACTTCGACGAAATCGCGATAATGGGAACCTCTATGCCCGCCCGATCAAGGTGTTCGCGGTTGACGTCGAGAATTCGGCGCCATTGGCCATGGAGATCGGTTTTGCTCAAGACACATATGGCGTTGGAACAAAGGGTTATGGCGCGACGCAGAAACGTCAGCTCTGTTTCGGTGAACTCCTGCGAGGCATCGGAGACGAACACAAAGGCTTCGGCATAAGCCAGCGCCGCGAGTGTTGTCGCTCCGTGATGCGAGGACAACCCACCGACCCCAGGGGTATCGACCAGGACGAGACCGTCTTGTAGCGTGTCGCTGGGGATGGCAACCCGCACCCGATCAGCCAGCTCATCTGGGCTGTCGGGATTCTCGACAATTGCTGCCTCGAGATGGGAAATATCAAGTGGTTCGCTCACGTTCTCTTGGTCGCCATCGTCGCGTTGCACCCACGCTCGCGGCTGATCGGCCCACTGAATAAAGGTGGGCACAGCAGTCGCAATATCGTCGTCGACGGGACAAATTCCTTGCCCCACCAACGTGTTCACCAGAGTGCTTTTGCCCTGTTTGAATTCGCCGCAAATTGCCACATAGGTACCCGGGTTGTCGAGCACCTCATCAAGTGAGGCTAAACGCTTTACTAGGTCTGTTCGGTTGCCCCGGATAGCGGCTGCGGTGGCGGCAGAGCTCAGACGCGCTATCTCGTCAAGCTGTGTCAATTCAGAAACCTTGATCTGATTCTGGTGGCATGTCTGTGAAGCCGTCATCTTCGGTGAAATCGTAGAACTCTGGTTCCACCTCGGGAGCGCTGTAATCAGAGGATGGTTCTGGGGCCCAGTCGTCGATCACCGGCATGTCGATCGGTTCCTCGGGAAGTTCCCATGGCGACACCAACCCATCATCAGTCTCAACAATGTCAGTCGTAGGATAATCACCCGGCAAAACAGGCGCCTCACCCGAACCCCCGTCCGACTCCAAATCCCACCGCGACACCAAACCATCATCCTCAGATACGAATTCGTCCCATTGGGCATCATCAACCCAATAGCCAAATGGGTCAGGTTCTCCCGGTTGTAGCGGCACCATAAAGGGCTGTACCGGCGAGATCGAGATCTGCATGGCGGTCCCTGGCACCAGGGTTTGACCGGGATAGATAATGGAAAATCCGTCATCGATGGGGTTGGGAGGGTAGGTCGCAAAGTCAGTGCGCCGTCCTCGAGGGCCCACTTGAAAGTACTGAACGTCGTCTTCGGGCACCCACGAGGAAGTGGCGCTTTTCGCTGCTCCGCTCGCCCCAATCATCTGGGGAACGCCTGTCTGGTCAGCCCCGTAGCCGCCACCTTCTGAGGCCAGGCCACCCAGGGTTTTCTTCCCGTATTCCATGCCAATGTGGGTGGTAAGTGACGTTCCGGTGCTGGCCGGAACGGTGCCGCCTGCTGCGACAATCTTGGCGGCCTGACTTGCCTTGTGTGCGCTCCAACCAGCCTTCGCCGTTCTACCCGCATAGTGGCCACCGACTCCGCCGGCGCCACCTGCGGCCATAGCAACGAGCATTCCTTCGGACGAGCCTTCAGGGATCTTCCCGCGCACAGAGGGATCGAGGTTGCTTCGCATTCCCTGCTCCCAGTTATAGGCCAATCCTGCCCCCATGGCACCCATATATCCGGCACCAACAGGGCCACCGGCCATACCGCCCGCGACGCTGGCCGCCGTAGTTATTGTAGTACTAAAGCCTTTGACCATGGCATATTCTGCATGCGCGGAATGGCCTGCTCTTGCGTGAAATCCAGCGGTCACAAAGCCGCCACCTGGGATGTAATCCTGGGTAAAGCCGGTCATCAAACCGTCTTTGCTGAATGCGTCATCCACGCCACTGGCGACGTCACCGGTCCAACTCCAATCCGACGAAGCAAAAATCCCCATTGCCTACCCCCTGAGATGAATTAGTGGCAAAAGTACCACCGGAGCAACTCTCGCACAAAAAGTGGTCGAGATGTATAGTTCGTTCATGAGCGACCTAAGCGAACCCGAATCCAGCGCTACCGGAGCAGATCCAGCATTGGTAACGCTGGTCTATCCCGGCACTGCCTTTCGTGCCATTCCCGAATTCGTAATCGACATCCCCGATGACTGGGCAATATCGGAATTCCCCGATGCTTTGTTTGCAGCCGGACCACCCGACACCACCGAGATGGTTTGGTCCAATGTCATCATGCGCCACGAGCGTCTCTACCCCGATGTGACGCTGGAAGACATCGCCAAGGCATCGTGGGAGATGTTTGCGGCGCAAAGCACCGATGTCTCGCTCATCGACGAACGCGTGCTCAGCTTTGACACAACCTTCTTCTTGCGAGAGGCTGAAATCAAGGAGCCAGACGTTGATGCACTTTCGCGAATTGACGCATTTTGTTTCAGCCCAACCCAGGGTCACCAGACAATCGATCTCTTCCAGATCACGTTCCTGCATCCCAAGGCACACGGACACAGGTACCGGTCGACGTATGCCAAAATCTTGTCTTCTGTTCGTTTCGTAGGTGACGGGTCCGTTACTGCCTAGCTCCATCTGGGCTTTCGATGCCCAACAGGTCACACGCCAGGCGCAGCCGAGACGCGGCGAGTTCGCGCACCCGCGACATCTGCTCTGATGGTGCGACTTTGCTATGCATCTCTGTTGCCGCCCGGCAGACCCGGCCGGCCATGGCGGCAACATGCAGTGGGGCAACATCGTTGCGAAGTTCGGGCGAGATAGTGCCGGTTTCGGTGTAGAGCGTGACCGCAAAGTGGTGGTGGTCAAGGCGGTGGTGACCCAGGCGCGTGGAGGCCCAGTCGAGCAGTACTGGTCCACGTTGAGTAAAGCAGATGTTGTCAGATCGCACATCCATGTGCACCAGCGTGGTCCCGACGGTTGGAGCCAATTTCGCCGCCTCACTAATGCGGCGCAGGTTCTTGTCCAGCCAATCAGACGAGGCGATTTCTAGGCTCACGAGTGATGCCAAATTCGCTCGCACCACTGCCCATGTGTCATCGCTGCCGTAGGTCGTTCCGTCCATCCATGTCAGCCACTCAGGAGCGCTGACCGCGGCAAGATCTGCCAACATCTGCCCTACCGCCGTGACCTGCTCGTCGGTCCACGGTGGTGGCCACTTGGCGTTCTCCAGGTTCTCGAGCAACAAGATGGTTCCCTCCGAACACACGGCATGCCCGACCTTGGTGGGCATGAACGGGGCCTGAAACTCGTCGTAAACCTCGATTTCGTGGTCGAGGGCCTCGCAAATACGGGGCCTGTTCGCCACCTTGGCAAAGGCCGAAGTGTCATCGGCAAACTCGATTACTCGTTTGATGGCCGGACTGAGCCCTCGTGTTTCGCCCCGTGCGTCACGTACCTTGGTGACCCTCTGGCCCGTGATTTCTTCGATTGGTTCGCGAATCCATTCCAGCTCTGCGAGGCCGGTCTGCTTAACGTCTTGTCGGTCAACCATTCCAGTGGTTGCCTCTGACGGCTTAGCGACAGCCACAAGCAACATCACACGGTCGTTACTCCCCCTGTTTTTAACCCCGTGGGGATAGGAGTAGTCGAAGTTCGTCCATTCTCCGTCGATGTAGTGTCGGGTGACACCCCCGACACTTACGAGGGCATGCTCGGTGTCCTTAAGCGCCAGGCCCGCGCTCACATTTGGAAATTGATGGGCATGGGCAGCGATAGCACCACCCGGACGAAGCACCGAAAATGCTGCCGACAACAGACCAGGAATCAAGTCCAATAGCTCAGCGGTTTCTGGTGCATGTCGCCGATTATCCATGCACATTGACGGCGTGTAGACGTGTTGGTCTTCCTCTTCGGCCAACAGCGGCAAGACGAGCCAGTCCCCTTTGTTGGTGCGCCAATCATCTATCGGGACCATGTGCGGTCGGCAGCTCACGGCCTCGGCGCGCAGTACCGCAATGTTGTCCCGCAACACATTGAGTTGTGGCAACAAGCCGGGATTAACAAACCGCATACCGTAGTGTCCCGCGTGGGACACATGAATTCAATGGTGCCGCCTCGAACGGCATTCACGGACCTCCATGATTAGGATCGACTGATGTTCGATCCGGTAGTCGCCCAACTCGATTCCCTCGGCCTGACCTACGTCATCGTGCCTTGCGATCCCGATTTGGCCGACACCGCGGCGTTCTGTGAGGCGTACGGCTACGCCCCCGAGGACTCGGCAAATGCCATCATCGTTGTGGGTAAGGCCGACCCGAAGGTCTACGCCATGTGTTTGGTTCTGGCCTCCACGCGACTCGACGTAAACAAGGTCGTGCGCAAGCGCCTCGGTACACGCAAAGCTTCGTTCGCATCGGCTGACGAGACAACCGAACTTACTGCTATGCAGATCGGCGGCGTGACACCGTTTGGCATAACCGCCCAACTCCCCCTGTGGATTGACGAACGAGTGATGGACCGTGAGCAAGTCATCATCGGTGGCGGCACCCGCGATCGTAAATTGGTCGTGCCGCCAGCCACTCTGGTTGGACATCCGCAGGCCGAGGTCGTAGCTGACCTGGCCAAACCCATCAGTGATGCGTAGCGCACGACCGTTTCTTGGTTTAGGGCTGATGTGTCCCAGATTTCGTAAAGCATTTGCCCTCAATCGTTCGTATAACGCCTGATTCGATATCGATTACGTCACAATTAGCCCACCCTAAAAACCCTCCGTGGCTCTGCGCAGCCGTCCGAAGCCAGCGCGGAACAATCACCGATCCAAAACGAAAGATTCCCAGGCCAAATGACCTGGGAATCGTTGCTTAGCTCCGGGGGTGGGGCTCGAACCCACGACCTATTGATTAACAGTCAACCGCTCTGCCAGCTGAGCTACCCCGGAAGGGTCCGATTACTTTACCAAGACCACTCCCTCG
>CAXMUI010000189.1:0-11923 GCA_964196475.1 uncultured Acidimicrobiia bacterium | reverse complement strand
CGAAAGCCAAGAGGCTGCAGTCGAAGGTGTGCAGTGCGAAGAAGTCCAACCCGGAGATGTTGTCGTAGTGCGCTACGAAGGGCCCAAGGGCGGTCCTGGCATGCAGGAAATGCTGTATCCCACCACCTACATCAAATCCCGCGGTTTGGGCAAAGAATGCGCCCTACTCACCGACGGTCGATTCTCGGGTGGTACCGCCGGACTATCTATTGGACATGCTTCGCCAGAGGCCGCCGCAGGCGGGCTCATAGCGTTGGTCGAGACGGGCGACCAGATCGCCATCGACATTCCGGCCCGCTCGATCGTACTGGTTGTCGACGATGCGGTGATCGCCCAACGGCGTGCGGTCGAGGAATCCCGCGGCTCAGCGGCCTACACACCTAAGGATCGTGATCGTCAGGTATCAGACGCCCTCAAGGTCTATGCGGCGATGGTTACCTCAGCGGACAAAGGTGCCGTCCGGGATGTTTCCAAGATCACCTAGAGGCGCTAGTTGGGCTGCGCCCGCCACTCGAGCGAGCCTTGTCGCACTGCGGTGGAGCTGACTTCGGCGGTCCAAGAACCCACTTGGATTGCGGTGCGAGCAGCGAGGGGGCTTTGGTCGTCGCCATGGCTTCTACGGGGAGCAATTGCTAGGTCCGGTAAACGAGCTAGAGCGGCGTCCCTGAGGGACTCGCTGTGGTCGTAAAACTGTGGGTCATTAATCTGTTCCCATTTATCCTCACCCATGATGACGACGTCGAACCCGGCGGCAATATCGACGAGCAATTGTGCCGCGACTACCTCGACTGTTGCCCAGGGCCAATGAGCAACAGCATCGCGTACCCATTGGGCCCGTACATCAACATCGGGAACGCCCGAGGTCGGCTTGGCCAGAGCGACCGAAGAGATCGCAAACACGACCTGGTCGAGTGAGCGTTGCTCGCGGGCGGCCTCGGCTATGGCCATGTGCGCAATGGTGGGTGGGTTAAACGAGCCGGGATAAACCCCGCGACGAAGGGCCATTCGGTCAGCCTGCCACAAACGGGTTGCCCTTGGTGTGGTTCCTCCGGCATACTTTTATCATGGCCTCAACGAACCTCATTGTGGTAGTGACCTAGCGCACTCGATCCCTTCGTGTGCGCTGAACCTCCCAAACTGGGAGGTTCTTCTCGTTTTTGGCCTCTTGTCCTCTAGCCTTGTCCCCAGCCCAACCCAGGAAATGCAATGAAAACCTATGGTGGAAAAGCTCTAATCAATGCTCTCGAGCGTGAGGGTGTCGACACGGTATTTGGTCTGCCCGGCGGCGCAATCTTGCCGGTGTATGACCCACTGCTTGAATCCTCAATGCGACACGTCTTGGTGCGGCACGAGCAAGGGGCCGGGCATATGGCCCAGGGCTATGCGCAAGCGACCGGTAAACCGGGCGTCGCCATGGTCACCAGCGGTCCCGCTGCCACCAACATCGTTACGCCGCTAGCCGATGCGTACCTGGACTCGGTTCCGATGGTTGCTATAACCGGCCAGGTTGCGTTTGCGTCTATCGGCACCGATGCCTTTCAAGAATGCGACACCACCGGCATCACGATGGCGGTTACCAAGCACAACTTCTTGGTGAGCAAAGCCGAAGACATCCCACAGGTCATCCACGATGCATTCCACATCGCCACGAGCGGCCGCCCAGGACCCGTACTTGTTGATATTCCTAAGGACATCGTCGACGAGTTCAATCCCAACTCGGCTATGACCGATTACGTGCCCGATAGCCACGACCTTCCCGGCTATCACCTCGACCCCGACCCCGATGTTTCGTTGCTGGCCGAAGCTGCGGCTCTGATCCTGGCCTCGGAACGTCCCGTTATCTACGCAGGCGGCGGAATTCTTAAGGCTCGGGCTGCCGACGCACTGCGCGCGCTGGCCGAACTCACCGGTATTCATGTTGTCACTACGTTGATGTGCCGGGGCGGCTTTCCCGATGATCACCCCCTGGCGTTGGGGATGCCAGGTATGCATGGCAC
Source organism: uncultured Acidimicrobiia bacterium (assembly GCA_964196475.1). Taxonomy (GTDB): domain Bacteria; phylum Actinomycetota; class Acidimicrobiia; order Acidimicrobiales; family JAHEJN01; genus CAWKZT01. The sequence goes on along the minus strand of CAXMUI010000189.1, from coordinate 9,926 downwards.
CTTCAGTGCGGTTACTGCCATGCAAGAAGCCGATCTACTTATCGCGCTTGGCTCCAGGTTTGATGATCGTGTCACGGGCAAACTCGACGGATTCGCCCCCCATGCCAAGATCATCCACGTCGATGTCGACGCTGCCGAACTCAACAAGGTTCGGCCCGCCAACGTCGCCATCCAGGCCGATGCCAAGTTAGCGATCGAAGGCCTCATAAGTGCTCTTGTGGCTAAAGGAGCGCCGGACGCACAAGCCGAGCGTTCAGCGTGGAAATCCAGAGTGTCTGGATGGCTCGAGAACTACCCGCTCACCTATGACCCACAAGAACCAGGTGAGGGTCTCAAGCCTCAGCAGATCATCGAGGATATCTCCGCCGCCAGTCCCGGCGACACGATCGTGGCCTCGGGCGTTGGGCAACACCAGATGTGGGCCAGCCAGTTCTGGACCTACAACAACCCCTATACGTTCATCAACTCTGGTGGCCTCGGCACAATGGGCTACGCAATTCCGGCGGCCATTGGCGCCAAAGTAGGCATGCCCGATCGAACGGTGTGGGCCATCGATGGCGACGGCTGCTTCCAAATGACGGCTCAAGAACTCATCACCGCATCAGTTGAGAACATTCCCATCAAGGTCGCCATTCTCAATAACTCGTATCTGGGCATGGTGCGACAGTGGCAAGAGATGTTCTACGACGAGCGTTATAGCGAAGTGCGCCAGTCCGAAACCATTCCGAACTACAAGATGTGGGCCGAATCTATGGGTTGTGTCGGCATTCGGGTGGACGACTACGACGAAGCTGGCGATGCCATTGCGCAGGCGAACGAAATCAACGACCGACCGGTAGTCATCGATTTCCGCACCGAGTGGACCGAAAAGGTGTTTCCCATGGTGCCATCGGGCAAAACGAACACCGATGTCATGGTTCACCCATCGCAACCCCACGACGAGAAAGGACGAGCTCTGTAATGGCTACCAACGACAACCTTCATACGCTCGTCGTTCGAGTTGAAAACAAACCCGGAGTCTTGGCTCGAATCTCGGGCCTCTTTGCTCGGCGTGGCTTCAACATCAATTCGCTTGCGGTAGCGCCCGCTATAGACGAAAAGTTCAGTCGTATCACCATCGTGGTTGATGTCGAGTCGGCGCCTCTCGACCAAATTGTCAAGCAGCTCTACAAGCTCATCAATGTGGTCGACATCCGTTCGCTCGCTCCTACCGAGGCCGTTGAACGCGAACTTATGGTGGTGACCGTGCAGACCGAAGATTTTGCCGGCGTTCGTGCGCTTGTTGAGGAGTACGACGCGACCTGGCTTATTGACTCTCATGACAAAGCCATACTTTCGATTTCTAACTATCCCGAAACCATCGAAGAATTCGAAGACAAGCTGACACCCTTCAATATCATTGAGGTTCAGCGCACTGGTAAAATTGCGCTGATCGCCCTCGACGATTACCCGCAAATCTAAGCAAATCGCTCATACCCTTTCTCGCAACCAAACACTCGGAGACCCCCGTGGCAAACATTTATTACGAAGCTGACGTCGATCGTTCCCTCATCGCTAACCGCAAGGTGGCCGTGTTGGGTTACGGCTCTCAAGGACACGCTCACGCGTTGAACCTCAAAGAGTCCGGCATCGATGTAGTCGTTGGACTACGTGACGGCTCCGCTTCGGTAGCCAAGGCACAAGAAGCTGGCCTCACGGTAATGAACATCGCTGATGCGTCGGCCCACGCCGATCTCATCATGGTTCTGTTGCCCGACACCGAACAGGCCGCCATTTACGCCGAGCACATTGCGCCCCACCTGACCGCTGGTGATGCCCTGTTCTTCTCCCATGGATTCAATATCCGTTTCGATCTCATTACACCACCCGACGATGTCGATGTGTTGATGGTTGCCCCCAAGGGCCCGGGGCACTTGGTCCGTCGTACCTACGTCGAAGGCGGTGGCGTTCCATGTCTTATTGCGGTCGAGAGCGATGCCTCCGGTAATGGCAAAGGTATTGCCCTCGCCTATGCCGACGCTATTGGTGGTGCCCGGGCCGGTGTCATCGAGACCACGTTCACCGAAGAGTGCGAAACCGACTTGTTCGGCGAGCAGGTCGTGCTCTGCGGTGGTGCTACCGAGCTAGTCCGCAGCGGTTTCGACACACTTGTTGATGCCGGCTACCAGCCCGAGATTGCCTACTTCGAATGCCTTCATGAACTCAAGCTGATCGTCGATCTCATGTACGAAGAGGGCATCGCTGGTATGCGTTACTCAGTAAGTGACACCGCCGAGTATGGCGATCTCACCCGTGGTCCTCGCGTGATCAACGACAGCGTCCGGGCCGAAATGCGCCAGATTCTCACCGAGATTCAGGATGGCACTTTTGCCGCCGAGTGGGTCGAAGAAGCCCGCACTGGCCGAAAGAACTTTCATGCCCTCGAAGAGGCTGGCCACGACCTCGGCATCGAGAAGGTCGGCAAGCAACTGCGCGACATGATGCCGTGGATCAGCGCCGGCAAGACCTCAGTCCAGGATGCTTCCGGCGGCCAGGGTTAGCGCTAGCAAAAACGTAATCAGCGTCGAATACCGGCGCTGCAACGTTCGGAGGGCCCACCAAAATCGTGGGTCCTTCGTCGCGTCAGTCGAACAGTTCGGGGTCACTGCGTTGGATGTCTTGCCACATGGGCTGGAACGAGAACCAACCCGCAAATGGACTTCCCGCAATTTCGAGGCTGTGCCGCGCCCATTCGTCGCGGATCAACTTCGGTTCACCCGCGGCCATGGCAACGAGTTGGGCTTGGCAGGTGCGTTCCATAGTGACGAACCAGAATGCGGCTGCGTCGACAGTATCTCCCACGGTGAACAGTCCATGGTTTTGGTGGATGGCGGCCTTGCCAGTCGGGAATCCGGCAGCAAACTCGGCCGCAGCGTCTTCGTCGAACACGACAGCGCCACCTTGTTCGGTGATGAGCGTGTGGTCATCGAAGAATATGCATGAGTCTTGGGTGATCGGATCGAGCGGGATGCCCAGGGAGCTGAATGCTTTGCCGTAAATGCTATGGGCGTGCGCGGCGGCGATGACATCGGGGCGGGCCTTATGTACCGCGGCATGGAGAGCGAACGCGGCAGGGTTGACCATGCGGTCGCCATAAACGACATCGCCATCATGGTTTACAAGGACGAGATCAGAGGACTTCATGTGGCGGAAGCTCACGCCGAAAGGATTTACCCAGAAGCAGTCGGGGAATTCAGGGTCGCGAACGGTGATATGACCCGCTACACCCTCGCCAAAACCGAATTTTCCAAACAGTCGGAGCGCTCCCGCCAATTTGGCTTTGCGGTGCGCTCGTTCCTCTTCAACTGAGGCGAACTCTTCTGGGAAGGGAATGCCCACCTCTTTTGCGGTGAGTTGGATGCCGTCGATGGTGGGTATGTCGGTTTCGATAGTGGCCATACAAGAACACTACGCCGTTGAACCAGGGTGAAGCGAAGCGGAATTATTGTCCGAGGCTTTGTGGACCCGGGTTTTGGCCAACTGCGGCATCGGCAAGGCGGGGAAGGAAATACATCCAGCCACCCTCGTGTCGGTCATCTTGGCCCAGACACAAGCCCGAGTGGACCAGGGTCACCTCGGTGGCCCCGTCATGTTCCTGGAGCGTGATTGTGACCAGGCTTGAACCCGGTGGTGTTTCGTCGCTGCCACGCCAACCCCAGGTGAATGCCACCGCATCGGGGCGATCGACGGAGACGAATTTACCAACGGCCCAATCGTCGCTTTCGGTAACTCGGAGTACGAAGTTGCCTCCTGGTTCGGCCGAAACATCGCCTTCGTATCCCATCCAGCGGGTGAGCTTGTCGAGGTCGACTAGATAATCAAAAACGATGTCGGCGGGAGCCTGAATTGTTGTCGAGAGTTCGACGTCGCGGCCCACTACCGGAGAGTTGCTCATCGGTTCCTTCGCTCGTTCTTTCGGGCGATCCATTGGTCGCGTTCGACTTCCATCTTTAGTTGGTCGAGGCGGTCGGTCCAGAATTCGTTGAGCCAGTCGCGCATTTCGAGCAGACCTTCGGGTCGGGCGCGGTAGAAGCGTCGGGTGCCTTCTTGGCGAAAGGTCACGAGTTCGGCGTCCTCAAGGATGCGTAGATGCTGCGATACAGCGGGGCGGCTGATAGGGAGTCGTTCGGCAATGGCCCCCACGGTGCATTCGTCGTCGTGGACTAGCTGGAGTATTTTACGACGGTGGGGCACACTTAGCGCCCGAGCGGTTGCATCCATGCGGTTACCTTTCATCGATAGGTAAGTACATGCTAACCGTTAACGATGATGTTGAGCTTCGTCGTCATCTGATCGATCTCGTCCTCGGTGTTGTAATAGTGCGGCGAGGCACGAATAATGCCCGCGACGCCGGCGCGGGCGACATCGGTGCGAGAAGAGCTGATTGGCGGAGCTGAAGCATTGACCCCGGCTTGGCGCAGTTGGTCGGAGATGTCGGTGGCCTGGTATCCAGCAACGGTAAAGGTGCAGATGCCCGATTGGATCGCTCCAATGTCGTGAACAGTGACGTTGGGGATCTGGACAAGTTGGCTCCGTAGAGTGGCAGCAAGTGCGAGCACCCGGTCGGCAATCGCATCGAGGCCAAGGTCGAGCGCATACCTCATTGCCGTTGTTAGGCCGAGCTTTCCCGCGTAAGAGATCTCACCGAGTTCGTAGCGCATGGCCCCTGGTTTGAGCGTGTATTCCTCGGCGTCGGTCCAGCTAGCTGAAGCGGCATCGATCATGATTGGGTCATTGAGCTGATCAAGGACCGTTTCGCGGGCGTACAACAATCCTGTCCCGCGCATGCCACGCAGCCACTTGCGCCCGGTAGCGGTCAGGAAGTCGCACTGGAGATCTTCGACGTTCACTGGCATTTGACCGACGGCCTGGCAGGCATCAAGCAAGTACAGGGCATCGGAATCTTTAACTAATTGGCCGATTTCGGCGGCTGGGTTGACTAGCCCATTACTCATCGGTAGGTACGTGAGGCACACGAGTTTGACGCGTTCATCCAACATTGACTCGAGTGCTTCAAGATCGATGATTCCGTTGGGCCCATCGGGCACCATTTGTACGTTAATCCCGGCGTTGCGAGCCTGAATGAGGCCTAGAGCACCGGATACGAACTCCGACGTGCCGGCCAGAACCGTGTCACCTGGCTGAAGAGGAACCGCAAGAAAGGCCCGCCACCAGGACTCGGACGCACCACGGGTCAGAGCAATTTCTGACGGCTTCGATCCCAACAGCTCAGCGGCGGTGGAGTAGAATGAATCCAAATCGTCGAGGCGTAATGCACGTGCCTCGTAGCCGCCAAGGCTCGCTTCGAGCCTGAGATAGTCCACCTGTACATCGAGGACCTGCTGCGGCGGCAATGAACAGCCGGCGTTGTTGAAATGGATGACATTTAGAGCCCCGGGGGTGTCGGCTCGCACGCGATTGACGTCGATGGGTGCCCTAGCCATTTGTTTGCGCTTTTTGACGAGCAATTCGCCGCAACGGAGGCTCGGTTTTCGGTGGTTGCTTACGAGGGGGGAGTGTTGCCAGTAACTCGGTAGTAATCAATGTGATTTGGGCGACGGCAAGCTCGAAGGCTTCTTCGGTTGCGTTGCTGGTCTTTTGCACTCCACTGATCTTGCGGACGTATTGTCGTGCTCCGGCTTCGATCTCGGTAGCAGTTGCGGAAGGTTCAAGCCCGCGAAGGGTGGTGATATTTCGACACATCGGGCCAACGTAGCCGACGCAAATGACTCACGTGTCCAGAATTAGCTGCCAGTGAATTTGGGCGGGCGCTTTTCGATGAAGCTTGCAACACCTTCGGCGGCATCGTTGCTCTTGGCCAGGCGAGACTGCATGGGCCCCATTTTTGCTATGGCAGCGACGTGGCCATCCAGAACGTAGACCAGCGAGTTGGCTTTGGTGGCTTGGACCGCCAGCGGGGCACCTTGACAAATCTTGTTGGCCAGTTCCAGGGCCCGGTCGTATTCGGTGCCGACCGGGACAATTTCTTGAACGAGTCCGATGCGGTACGCCTCAGCTGAGTCAAAAACATCGCTGGTAAGCAGGTGGTACATAGCGTTTCCCCATCCGCCTCGTTGAACGAATCGCAGTGTGGCTCCGCCTGTGGCGTGGATGCCTCGCAGTGGTTCGAGTTGAGAGAACCGACAATTGTCGGCGGCGATCACAATGTCACCAGCCAACATCAATTCAATACCAAGGGTGTAGGTGACTCCTTTTACCGCAGAGATGATGGGTTTCGAACATCCTCGCCCTAGTGCCGTTGGGTCGATGCGCTCTTGGTCGGTGTCGCGACGCTCGCCGCCTTGCATGCGACTGGCCCATCGGGGAAGGTCCAGGCCAGCAGTGAAGTGATCACCGTGGGCGTACAAGATCCCAACCCACAGATTGGGGTCTTGATCAAGCTGGGTGTAAGCCGCAACAAGTTCGTCCATCATCTCGGGCGTAAAGCCATTCATTTTGGCCGGCCGGTTGATTCCTATCGACATGATGTTTCCGTTGATGTCGATGGTGATTGATCCCAGATCTTCGTTCATACAAAGAATCTTAGATTTCTTTGCCTGGGGTGTAAGGATCAGACGGGTTCGCCGTCTCCTCTGCAACAACAACGAGCCCCACGGGGCGGAACCAAGGAGACAGCCCCATGGCTACCACCACAAACACCAAGACATTCACCAAGATCCTCGCCAGTGTCGCGGCCCTGCCGATCGCTCTGACAGGACTTGGTCTTACCGCTGCTCCAGCTAGTGCTGGACCAATTATCCCTCCGGGCCTAGACGTATTCGAAATACCCGATCTGTCTGATTCGTTTGAGATCGACCCGGACATTTTCGACCTCGATCTGTTCCCACTGTTCTTTAACCCCACTGCTGAGGTAGTTGTAGACTGCGAAGCCGACCCGCAGGTAAGGGTTGACATCGGTAACACGACGGACAGCTTCCGCTGGGTTGAGGTGTTTGCCGACGGCGACTCCGTGGAGGCCGTGATAGTTGCCCCCGGCTCGGCTGGACTCGTCGAGTTGGACTTTTCGGAGAACGACAGCAAACAAATTCGTGTTGAATCTGGCGACCTAACAATGTTCGATGACACCGTCGAACTGGATTGCCTGCTTCCCGCACCCAGCTACGAGATTGTCGAAAACTGTAACACCGGGCTGGCGCATGCTCGCCTCATCAACCTGGGCGATGACAGTGTCGGCATGGGAGTTGCCTACCCAGATGTCATGTACATGCAGGAGGTTGTCAGCCCTCACTCGTTCATCGACTGGCTTCTCGCCGATCCGATCGACGGCGCAATTGTGTTTGACGTCATGGCCGACGACGTTGTAATCGGCAGCGAGATTGTCGAGATGGACTGCGAAGTCCCAGCCGTGCCCACCCCTGAGGTAACGCCCGAGGCGACCCCAGAACCCGAGGTCGGGGTCGAGGCTGCCGAGGAGAACGCTCCTATCGAAGTCGATCTCGAAGAGGTCACCGTCGATGCATCTACTGAGACTTCGGAACCAACTCAGACCGTTGACACCGAGGCTGATGGTGGCTCCGATGAACTGGCCGCCGGTGTTGATGTCGAAGTGGCTCCTGGCTCGGGTAGCACCAAATGGGTTGCTCTAGCAGCAACGATGGGTGGATTGGCACTCCTCGCCGGAGTAGCAGTTGCTTGGTCCCGTAACCAGGAGACTGTTGGCTAACCCGCTGATTCCCTCATGACAAGGTCGCCGCTGCATTCCCGCAGCGGCGACCTTGTTGCGTCGGGAAGGCCGGCAACATTTTCTCCGGTTGGGGTGTAAGAAATCGTCCGCCCGTGCGTCTCCTAACCAACACGCAGTTCACCAACCACCGCAGAACGAAAGGAGCGCACGATGACAATCCACCGGATGAATCGAACACCCAGCGCTCCGATGGAGGAGACTAGTGATTGTGACCCGATCCGACGCCGAACTCGTCCTCGCCGCGCTCGCCAGCGAGGCCGGGGCTGCCGGCGAAATCTACGACCGTTACAGCGATCACATTTATTCATTCTGCGTGTCGCGCCTACGCAATGCGGAGCAGGCGGCCGATGCTACGCACGACACGTTTGTCAAGGCTTCACTTCGGCTAAGCACGTTGCGCGAACCTTCCCGTTTGCGGTCATGGCTCTTTGCCATTGCCCGCAATCAGATCACCGATCAAGCTCGACAACGAGAACGCACAACGTCGTTGGAGGGGGCCGCTGAGATGGTCGCCGACATTCCTGACAACGACGCCGACCTGCTTCGGGCCGAGTCCGCCGCTCTCCTGTGGGAAGCAGCGTCCTCACTCCAAGATCGCGACTACGACCTTATGGAGTTGCAGTTGCGCCACGGCCTGGAAGGCGCCGATCTTGCGGACGCGTTGGGTGTCACGACTTCACACCTCCACACCCTTCAGTCTCGAATGAAAGATCGACTCGAGAAGGCACTGGGTTCGTTACTCATCGCCCGCCACGGCCGAGAAGATTGTGATGAGCTCAATGCTTTGTTGGCCGATTGGGACGGCAAATACACGCTGGCGGTTCGATCCAAGGTCACGCGGCATGTCGAAGGATGCGAGATCTGCACGCAGACGAAAACCGGCCTCCTGGCACCAGGGAAATTCTTTGGCGTCTTGCCTCTTATGGCTGCGCCAATCTTGCTGCGAGCCAAGACGGCCGCCGCTATGGAAGGTGCACTCGTTGCCAGCGCGGCGTCACCGCAGACCGTCGAAAACTGGACATGGCGCAGCGACGGCTTCCCGGAGGCTGTAGGCACATCGGCCAGCAAGTTTGGTGCAATGTTCTGGTTGACCATGGCCGCAATCTTCGTGGCGCTCGGCGCAATCGGTGGGGGAGTGTTCTTCGCCTCGCAGCACGACGGTGCCGAAGTTGTCGTCGTAGCCGCAGTGGCACCCACCGCTACGCCAATACCAGAGCCGACTTCTACTGCGGTGCCCGAACTGGCTCCTGGACCCACAGCAATAGCAGAGCCGACCGCTACTGAGCAACCCAGCGCCACAGCCGAACCGACCGCTACACCTGACCCGACTGCTACGCCAAATCCGACCGCAACACCGGTACCAACATCGACACCTGTTCCCACTGCGACCACGGTGCCACCTCTGGTGAAAGTCCCGGGCCGCCTCGAGGTGCGTCAATCCTCTCTTAACCTTGGATTGGCCAATCAAAGCACGCTTATTTTGTTTAATCCGGGCGAAACCGCGATTACCTGGTCCGGGTCGATTGGCTTGCCATTTATGACGCAAACCCCAGACGGAACGCTTGGTCCAGGTGATGAATTCAGCCTCGTAGTGAGTGTCAATCGCACTGGCCTTCCTGATGGGGTGCAGTCGCAACCGCTGCAGTTGACTACCGCCGGCGCAGGGATAACGGTAAATGTCAGTGCAACGGTCGACGAAGCTCCGGTCCTGGTGGGAGCATCCACAAGCCCGGATCCAATATGCCCGGCTGGATTTATTCCAGCGACATCCGTTGTCACCGTGAACGTCACCAACCGAGACGGCACGGAGATGGTGTACGTCAACTGGAACCCCAGCTCATCATCGTCCACGAGCACGACACTTGGGCGTACCGGCAACGTGTTTTCCGGAACCATCGGACCGTTCTCCAGTTCCGGCATAAAGACACTCAGTGTCCTGATTACCGACGGGGCCGGACATCAGGTGACCACGCAACTGACCTTGCTGGTTAGCTCGTCGTGCATTAATTGATTCCTGCCGGGACGTGGGTGCGAATTAGCATGCATGCATGTCTGATGTCCTGAACGACCTACCCAACCCGATTTTCGCGGATTTTTGGTTACGGCCAGCTCGCGAGATCGACACCGACCTGGCGGCGTTACGACAGGCTGGTCCCACGTTTCACAACGAGCCGGTGCCACC
>CAXMUI010000188.1:0-1652 GCA_964196475.1 uncultured Acidimicrobiia bacterium | reverse complement strand
CATGACCTGTGCGGCCTGCACAGCTACTCGCTGGGTTGCTTCGTCCAACTCGACCGCCTCGGTGGTACCCCCGCGGTGCACGTTGGAGCGAAACTCATCGCCGACCGCAGTTCTTCTCATCGCTGCCACGACGCGATCTCCGACCACCAGCGCTCGTAGGTCTCTTCCGCGACTTTCTTTCACAAAGCGCTGAATCAATACATTTTGTCGGGTGCTTTGCAATGTTTCGATGACCGCTTCGGCCACCTTGTTGTCGGGCGCCAAAATGACACCGATTCCTTGGGTACCTTCGAGCAACTTGATCACCACCGGGGCCCCACCCACCTGTTCGATGGCAGGAAGCACGTCGGCGCGGTCGCGCACAAACATGGTCGCGGGCATCGCTACACCGTGGCGCGAAAGGATTTGGCTCGCTCGTAATTTGTCACGCGAGTTAGCGATACCTGCTGCGGTATTGGGGGTGTAAACGTCCATTTGTTCGAATTGACGCATGACCGACAAGCCGAAGAAGGTGACGGAAGCCCCGATCCGTGGCAATACTGCGTCATAGTCGGAAAGTTGCTTGCCTCGAAACATCAGGTCTGGCTCGTTGCCGGAAAGGTCGATAGCGAACCGCAATGTGTTGAGAACTTTGACTTTATGCCCGCGCTCAGCTGCCGCGTGCTTCAGCCGTTGGGTGCTGTAGGCACCAGGCGAGCGCGACAAAATTGCGAGTTTCATGATGGTGATTCACTCCGATACTTGGGATCTGACACGAGATACGAACGACCTGGGTTCACCAGGAAACGGCCGCGCAACGCGGCACGGCCCAACAACATACGAAAGCCCATCTGGTCGCGAGACGTAAGGGTGACTTCGATGGGCCAGCAATGGCCGCCAATTACGGCGTTGGTCTGTATAACCGGACGTTCCTCAACCTTGCCATTAGAGGAGCGAATCTTCCGGAACGATTTCACGGGGTAAACCACCGACTTTGCCCCGGCAGACGATCGCTGATGGGGGTGCACCTCAAAAATGGCGACCATTCCGTCGTCGGTTTCTACGGTTCGGAGACCGAACGCGTGCAGTGCCGACGTGCGTGCTCCGGTATCGACTTTCACTTTCATCGCCGGGGTGCACAATTCGGGCAACTGGACCCACTCGCGCCAGCCAATCGTCAACCGGGATTTCTTGCCACTCACATTAGACATCGTTGCTGGCTCTTTTGGGTTTGAGAATGTGAGGCATGGATACCGTAGCCAGCTTCTCCTGTTGTAGATGCCGGCTGAATTTACGTTACCGTGCGGTCGTACAGTAACGTCCGCTACCTAATTGGACGAGCTCCAAACAAACCGCATGCCGTAGTCGCCCAACTCGATACTCTCGGCCTGACCTGCCTCATCGTGCCTTGCGATCCCAATTTGGCCGACACCGCTCCGTTCTGTGACCGGCGGAGACACTAGCCACAACGTGAGCTTCTGCAACTGGGGATGAACCCAACCCGGAACAATCACCAGCCAAAAACGAACGAGTCCCAGGCCAAATGACCTGGGAATCGTTGCTTAGCTCCGGGGGTGGGGCTCGAACCCACGACCTATTGATTAACAGTCAACCGCTCTGCCAGCTGAGCTACCCCGGAAGGGTCCGATTACTTTACCAAGACCACTCCCTCG
>CAXMUI010000187.1:0-7043 GCA_964196475.1 uncultured Acidimicrobiia bacterium | reverse complement strand
TGAGCATGCTTATGTTCTACAGCCTCAGCCGCGCTCGCGGCGAATACTGACCGGCTTGCCGCGTAACTTGGCTCGGCTCATGCCATCAATTACATGATCGGCTTGATCCTGGGGCACCTCAACAAGTGAGAATTTGCCGGTAATTTCGATGGAGCCGATTTGGTTTCCGGGCAGACCCGTTTCGCCGGCGATCGCGCCGACAAGATCTTTAGGGCGGATGCCTGCGTTACGACCAACGTCGATGTGGAGGCGAGTCATGGGTCCGCTGGGCCGTGAGCGTGGCTTGCCTTTGGAACCGCCGCGGTTATCGCGGTCGCCATATTTCCCGCGCTTGTCACCGCGGCCGCCACCGAGTTCGGCGTCGACAATGTCGCGCTCCTCGGTTTCGTTGCGGTTGGCTTCGTGGGCGATACGAACCGCAGCCATGGCAATTTCGACCAAGTCGAAATCGTCGGACAAGGATTCGACAACAACGCGGTACTTCTCGTTCTCTTCCGATTCGTTGCCATCAGTGGACTCGAGGATGGCTTCGCGAATCGACGAACGCGTGATTTCCATGAGCTGAGCGCGCATGTCGGCGATAGTCGGCACTTTGTCGATAGAGATCTTGTGCTTAGTGAGCCGTTCGATGTTCTTGAGTTGGCGGTGTTCGCGAGGTTCGGCCAACGTGATGGCGACACCTTCACGACCGGCGCGGCCCACGCGCCCAATGCGGTGAACATAAGCCTCGGGAGCGGCCGGAACGTCGTAATTGACGACGTGAGTGAGATGGTCAATGTCGAGGCCACGGGCGGCGACATCGGTGGCAATGAGTAGGTCGGAAATTCCGGCCTTGAGGCGACCCATAGCTCGGTCGCGTTGTTCTTGACCCATGCCGCCGTGCAATGCTTCGGCCCGGTAACCGCGGCCGTTGAGCGTGTCGGTGAGTTCGTCAACTTCGTGCCGTGTGCGGCAAAAAATGATGGCAGCTTCAGGGTTCTCGACATCGAGAATGCGGCCAAGGGCCGCGGCTTTGTCGCCACGACGCACGACATATGCCGTCTGCTTGACGAGCGGCATGTTGTCTTCGTCGGTGGATTGCTTCGCGATCCGTACATGCAGTGGATCGTTGAGGTGATGTTTGATGATGTTGTCGATGCGAGGTGGCATCGTGGCGGAGAACAACACGGTTTGGCGTTCGGCAGGCGTCTTGCTGAGGATTTCCTCGAGGTCTTCGGCGAAGCCCATGTCGAGCATCTCGTCGGCCTCGTCCAAGATGACAATGCCGATGTCTTGAAGTTGGAGCGTGCCGCGCTTGATGTGATCGATCGCACGACCAGGAGTAGCCACCACGATGTCGACGCCGCGACGAAGCTGTTGCAACTGCTTACTGATGGGCTGGCCACCGTAGATCGGCAGAACACGGGCACCAATTCCGCGGCCGTACTTGTGGACCGCTTCAGAGACCTGCATGGCCAGTTCGCGGGTTGGGACCAAGATGAGGGCGACGGGAGTGATTTCGTCGCTGTGGTGTTCGAGGCCTTGAAGGACGGGGAGGGCGAATGCGGCAGTCTTGCCAGTACCGGTGGCAGCCTGACCAAGCAGATCGCGACCCGTCATGAGCAGCGGAATTGCTTCGGCCTGGATGGGGGTGGGTTCTTCGTAACCCTGCTTGGTGAGTTCGTCCAAGATGGCGTCGTCGAGGCCAAGATCAGTAAACAGGACTCGGTTGGAATCGGGAGATTCGTCGACGGGTTCGACAGTCTCTTCAGCTTCGACGGTCTGGTCGGATTCTTCGCTCAGGTCGGCTTCGGGGGCTGCTTGTAACGAGACGTCTTCGTCAGCGGTTTCGGCACCCTCGTCAGAGTCAGACTCAGCCCCGTCGGTCGCGTCTGTGTCATCAGTAGCCGATGGGGTGACTTCTTCATCACGGGCTTCATCATCGGCATCGGACACGTCGACGGACTCGTTGCCAAGGTCCAAGGTGAGCGCTAGAGACTCGACCTCAGGCGCGGCAGGTTCAGCAGTCTCGGGTGGGGTAATGGCTTCTTCGTCGGCGCTTTGTGGCGCTGCAAACGGGTTTTCTTCGAATTCGGGCACATACCAGTGTGCCAGGTTTCGCCTCGCGAAATGAGGTGACGTTGGTTACTCGTGTGGTGGCACCAGCAACCAGGGCATCTACTGACCATCGGCATGACATGTTCGATCAGACCTGTGGGGTAGGCGCTAGCTTTAGTTTCATGATCGAATCGGTTGAGTGGTGGCAGGTTCTTTCGTCTGCCGTGCTTATTGTTTTGGCTATAGGCCTGAGTTGGTGGCGTCACATTGGTGTTGAACGTCGGATTGCCATCGCCGCCGTGCGTGCCGCTGTGCAATTGCTTGTGGTTGGCTATGTGCTTAGCTGGATTGTCGAATCCAGTCGCGATGATCTGTTTGCCATTTTGTGGGTGGCGGTAATGGTGGCGATTGCCACGATCGTGATCTATCGACGGGCGCCCGAGATTCCTGGCGGGGCGTGGCTGGGTTTTGGTGTCACGGTGACGACCGTTGGGGTTTGCTTAGCCGTCATGTTTGGTCTTCAGGTGATCGAGTACGACCCGATTTCATTTGTGGTCATTGCCGGCATCACCATTGGTAACACTTTGCCGTCCGTTGTGCTGTCGGGCAATCGCATCGTGAACGTCATGCGCACGGAACGAGGCGAGATCGAAGCGATGTTGGCGTTGGGGTTCGACGCCAAAGGTGTGGTTCGCCAAGCAGGGAGGCCGTTGGCTCGTGTTGCCCTCATCCCCCAAATCGAACGCACCAATGTGGTGGGTCTGATCGCGTTACCCGGAGCAATGACGGGGTTGCTGCTCGCGGGAGTCGATCCGCTTGATGCGGTGCTGATTCAACTCATCGTGATGTACCTGGTGCTTGGTGCAGTCGCCACCTCAGTGGTAGCCACGGTGATGATCGGTCTGCAGAGAATCATCACCCCAGACCTTCGCCTCACCCAAATTTCCCCCACCCCTAAAAACTGAAATACCTGTGAGTATTTCTGCCCTGCGGAACGTGGTGCAGCTAGCCGATAACGGCTTCGATCGATGCGCCAATCCCGTTTATGGGATCGATCGCTTGGCCAGCACCCATGTGGTTGATCCAGCTGAGGCTGACGTAGCCATCCATGACGGCACCGCCATCGCTCATTGGGTCGAGGTCACGAGGCGGGCCCCAAGCGAGCTTGATGAGGTGACGGTCTGGATCGTTGTGGTCGGCCTCGAGTTTGGCCGTCGTGATATCGCGCCCGGCGCCTACGCCGACCGAGGTGTAACGCCATCCCTTGATGTCGGTGAGTTCGGCACTAGGAATATTTATGTTCAACACAGCAGGTTCGGCGGGTGGTGAAGCAATGACGGCGGTAACGATCGCAGCAGAAACAGCTGCGGCACAATCCCATTTCTGGTTGGCCAAGATGGCATCCCAGGCTTCTTTATCGTGCCCCCAGGCATCGACACCATCAATGTCGATGGCCTGACTTATCGCTATACCGGTGACGCCGCGGTTGCGGGCGGTTGTGGCGGCACCGATGGTGCCCGAGTGGTAGACCGAATTGCCAACGTTGGCTCCAGGGTTAATGCCGGAGACGACCAAGTCGAACGGACCGTTGAAAACTCCGGCCACAGCGAACATGGCCAGTAATGCTGGAGGACCGTTAACAGCCCATGCTTCATCAATTCCTTCGATGTCGACCTTGTGTGCTTCGGGTCTTTCATCAATCGGCGTACCGACCGCCGCACCCGCGCCGGAATATTCCCGATCGGGCGCCACAATGACGATTTCGCCAAGGTGACGAATGGCGCGAGCGAGCTTGTGCAATCCCACAGAATCGATGCCGTCGTCGTTGGTGACCATGATGCGCATGAAGCAGCACGCTATCGGCGTAGTTGAGCCGTGATGAATCGCGGACCATTTGGCACGACTATTGTCAAATCATGACCTCGCGAACTGCTGACGAAATTGCTTTCGACCTCATGGCCACATCCGAAGGTCGAATTGATCCCTATCCGCTCTACGAAGAGCTTCGGGCCATCGGCCCCGTTCGTAGTGCTGAGCTTCCGGTTTGGTACTTCACCAACTTTGAGGACACACGGACCATTCTGCGCGATAACCATTGGGTAAAGAGCGACGGCCCTGGATCGATCGTTGCCGGCGAAGAACTTCCTGAGTTCGAGGAAGAGCGTGGAGCCCGCTCGATGCTGTTCCTTAACCCTCCCGATCACACCCGTCTGCGCGGATTGGTGAGTCGGGCATTTACTCCTCGACGGGTGCAGGGTTTGCATGAACGCATCGAGACCATGGTCGACGAGTTGCTCGACGATCTCGAGGCCAAGGGCGACGTAAACATGATCGACGAGTTCGCTTACCTATTACCGGTACGGGTCATTAGTGAAATGATTGGCGTACCTCTTGAGGATCGTGACTACTTCCGTCCTCTGACCGCCGCTTTGGTGGCAACGCTCGAACCAGTTTTTACTCCAGAACAAGGAGCAGAGGCACAGCGAGCAGCGATCAAGTTTCGGGCCTATTTTGATGATCTGATTCAGGTCCGCCGGGAGGATCCGCAAGACGACCTGTTATCGGGTCTTATCGAGGCCAGCGATGGTAGCGATGCGCTGAGTCACGATGAGATCATCTCCACCATCATCTTGATCTATGCCGCTGGGTTCGAGACCACAACCAACCTCATTGGCAACGGCATCTACAACTTGCTTCGCTACCCCGATCAGTTGGCCAAAGTGCGTGCCGATCTTGATCTGGTGCCGAACTTGGTCGAAGAAGTGCTGCGGTTTGATTCACCGGTCCAACTCGATGGCCGCATGGCATCAGAGGACATCGAGATCGCTGGCGTCACCGTTCCCAAGGGCGAAACCGCCATTACCTTGTTGGGTGCGGCCAACCGGGATCCGTCGATGCTCGACAATCCCGACGCCTTCGATGTGACACGTGCCGATATCCAGGTAATGAGCTTTGCATCCGGCATCCACTTTTGTCTGGGTGCATCGCTGGCCCGAATGGAAGGGCGCATTGCGTTTGATCGATTGCTCCGACGGTTCAGTTCGATCGAAGCAAGCGGCGAAGCCGAATGGAAAGCCAACCTGACACTGCGTGGACTGAAGAGCCTTCCGGTACGGGTAGCCGTCTAACCCCCGTAGCACTCGTAGCCGTGGGCAGTTATCGGGCTAGAGCCCGATAACTGCCCACGGCTACGAGGAAAATCGCTGGTGGCGGGGGGTGGATCCACTACGGTTTGCAGATGGCACACCCTTATTGGCCCATCTTTGATCTGAAGATCACGACGCCGCGTCTTGTACTGCGTCTGCCAGTCGAGGTTGAGTTTCCGCCATTGATTGTGTTGGCTCGCGAGGTGATCCCCGACGCTAAATTTCTGGGTCCATGGCTGATGACCCCGGAGCCAGAATTTGCCCAGTCCTTTGCTCAATTTCACTGGGGTGCCAGAGCTTCATGGAAGCCGGTGAAGTGGATGCTGCCTCTCGGTGTATTTGTTGATGGTCAACCCGCCGGTCTACAGGGCATTGAGGCGGACGACTTTTCTAAGCTGGGTGAGGTGTCAACGGGAAGCTGGCTTGCACCGGACTATCGAGGCACCGGGCTTGGTGCGGAGATGCGTGCGGCAGTGTTGCACTTCGCTTTTGCTGGTCTGGACGCGATCGCTGCGCAAAGTAGCGCCCGGGAAACCAATCACGCATCTCTGGCTGTCTCGGAGAAGTTGGGTTACCAGCACAATGGTATAAACCGGGTTGAGTACGGAAATGGCGAGATCGATTCCGAGATCAAGCTGCGACTTAATCGAGAACAATGGCAGGCCAACCGCCGAGACGACATCACCATCGACGGCTTGGACGAGTGTCGAGACATGTTTGGTTTGGAGCTACCGGCTTGAGCGAGGGTCGTGGCGCCTCGACTAATCGTGTCACACCCGGGGTCTAGGGTCTCTGACATGGAACTAACCACCACCTCCTATGGCGTCGCCGCCCGGGAGGTGTTGGCGCGTCAGATTGCGGCAGCGAAAGATGGCGATCCATTTTTTCCAATAGCAGTGGTGGTGCCGAGTAACGCGGCTGGCGTGGCTGTTCGCCGTGAGTTAGGGCGCACCGTTGTATTGGGTGGCCTTCGTGGCGTGATCAACGTCGATTTTCTTACCCTAAGTCAGCTGGCCACCAAGTTGGGCGGATCCGTTGCGCTACACCGCAGGCGTGCCACGTCAACTGTGGTCGCGGCCGCAGTTCGAGCGGCATTGGCCGAAAACCCTGGTGTATTTGCGCCGGTGCGCGACCATCCCGCCACCGAACGAACGCTGGTTGCCGCTTGTGTCGAACTGCAGGATTTGGACGCGGTGGGCCTGGGTCGATTAGCGGCCACCAGTGAGCGGGCCGCCGATGTCGTGGCTATCTTTCGCCAGGTCAAACGTCGGCTAGCTGTCCACTGGTATCACGAGTCCGATGTAACTGATGCCGCCGCCGTCGCGGTTGATGATGGCACGGCGAACCTTGCCGGTTTGTCCCAACTCCTTATCTATTTGCCACAGTCAATTTCGGCGCCTTATGCACGTCTCCTCAGCCGGCTAGATCGGCAAATTTCCATAGGCGTCATCGCTGGGTCTACTGGCCTACGTTCAGCCGATGTTGCCGTTGCTGATTCGTTGCAGCGGCTTGGGCTGGTGGCTGACTCCCTGCCCGTCGGATCGCCGCCTCATGCCGACCATTTGCACAGCGCGTCAGATCCTGACGAAGAGGTTCGTTCGGTTGTCCGCATGGTGGTCGAAGCGATGCGTCAAGGCGTCACGCTCGATTCCATGGCCATCTTGTACCCAGTGGCTGACCCCTATGCACGGCTGCTGCATGAGCAGTTGTCTGCCGCGAGTATCCCCGTTAATGGGCAAGCTCCGCAACAACTAGCGGAGAGCGTCGCAGGACGCACACTGCTTGGTTTGCTGCGACTGCCCGATTTCAGTTACCGGCGTAGTGAGGTGCTTGGGGTAATTACCTCCGCTCCACTGCGCA
>CAXMUI010000186.1:0-8219 GCA_964196475.1 uncultured Acidimicrobiia bacterium | reverse complement strand
AATGCGATTGGCAAGCCCTTCGACAATCGCAGTTTTACCAACACCAGGTTCTCCAATAAGCACCGGGTTGTTCTTCGTGCGGCGCGATAGCACCTGAATAGTGCGACGAATTTCTTCGTCGCGACCAATTACTGGATCGATCTTGCCCTCACGCGCATCGGCAGTGAGATCTCGCCCGTACTGATCGAGAGCGTTCATGGTGTCTTCGGGATTCTGACCGGTGACTCGGCCGCTACCCCGTGCCTCACGCACCGCAGCGAACAACATGTCCTTAGCAATACCGACACGATCGGCCAACGCAATCAGTAGATGCTCGGTCGACAGATACTCATCGGTGAATTCGAGACGGACCCGGTCGGCGTCTTCGAATGTTCGCTTGGTCGTCGGCGCCATAGTGGCGTCGCCGCCGTAGGCCGATGGAAAGGCATCGATCGTGGTCTCAAGCTCGCGCTTCAACTCGGCGGGCGCACGGCCAACACGTTGGAGCACCGGGAGTACCACGCCTTCGGGTTGGCCAATTAGCGCCAGCAGAAGGTGTTCGGGAGTGAGTTCGGGGTTAGAACGATCGCGAGCAAACCCGGTTGCCGTGGTGAACGCTTCTTGTGTTTTTTGTGTCCAGCGCTTGGGGTCGAGAGTCATATCATCCCTTTCAGTTCGTCCAACAGTACAACGAACCCGAATGCCGATTTATGCCCAACGGGCAGCACCCTTTTTCTATTTCTCTGCGATGGCAACATCATGGCGGCACGCGGCACAACAATTTTGAATTTGGAGGCCGGTGGAGACCGTTTTGGTGGCTGTTTCCGACGTTAGAGGAACCGTGGTGGCGAAGCGACGAATCGCTTGGCTCGCATGAACCGGCGATGTTTTGACCAGTAGGCAAACTGGTCATCAAGCCGATCGGCCATCCGGTCATACACGCTCCACGCGTGATTGGCGTTGTAGTCACCACTCGTGGGCGGTTGATTTCCGAGAGCAGCAAAGTCGGCGGCGAAATTGAACGCGTAACCCGACTTGCCGTCTACCGAAGCACGGACGATGGGTTCCAGGCGGAGATAGTCGAACAAGAATTCGTTGGCTTCAGCATTGACCATGTCACTAACCAAAAGCCCATTCCAATGTTGGAAGACCTCCGGGCCAGAGTTGGAACGAGACCGAATCTGCCCGATATCACGACTTGAGGTCAACCGGAACGAAGCACTAACGAGTCCACGATTGACAAGCCATGCCAGCAGTGTACCGCCAGCAAAATATTGGTAGTCACGAGCTGTCGCAACCGCTCGCGGATCGAGATAATCGTCGACCGCGGCAACGTAGATTTCTGGCCGACCCAGTTTGCCGCCGGGCCCGGTTTCTCTCCACATGCGACGTACCCACAACGCAAGCACAGCGGTGGCAACCACCGCTCCGACGAAACCACCAATAAGGGCAGTTGTCGCAGTCGAACTCAGTGCGATTTGGAATCCAGCCAAGACCACGATGGGCATTGCGACCATAAGCAACCATTGGAAGCGAGCGATGCGCGTAGGCACCTTGCGACGGTCCGGATCAATTTCCGGGAGGCCAAGGCGGCGCCCGTTGTCGATGTGACGACGTTCAGGAATGATCTTGTCGATTGTCTCAATCGCCGATCGACCATCAACCCACTCGGCCGGATCGATCCGCACGTTCACACCAGTGGCGTCGACCAACTCGCGCCCACCATCGGCCCATTTGAGCAAGCCAGCACACGACGACGCCATCGAGGTAAACAACGTGTTGCCCTCTTCGACAATGGTGATGCCCTTGACGGACAAGATGAGTTTGTGTCCCTGCCTGCGTTCAACAGCGGCTTCAAAGACTTGACCCTCGACTGCGACTCGTGAGGGTTTCGGGATATGACTAGCGTCGCTATTCGGCATCTCAACACCGATGGGAAGGTGGTAGATCGCCGTGTCAAGTGCCGCACGGAAGGTGGTGTGAACCAACTTGGCATCGGTGCGGTCGAGTCGTTCGCGCAACACCGAAACTGGGGGTGGAGCAACACCTTGCAATTCCAGCATCGCGGCCCGTTCTACCTGAGTGCGAAACCATTCTGGCGTTGCCATCCGCTCAGCAACGACGACACGGGCCTCATCCACCTCACGGATATCAGGGCGTGTGTCGGCCAGACGATTTACAAGTCCAACAAATGTGGACACCGCCTCAGGCGCCCGACTGCCCACAATGTCGAGCCCAATTAACACGTGGCTTGTTGACCCATCTATCGGATCGACGCGAACCGTACTCCCTAAGGTGAGTGCAGCGCGTTCTCGCATGAATTCATGAACCCGACGAGTTAGCACTTCGACCCCAAGGTGAAGATCGGGTGTATCAAGAGACTGGAGCGAAAGCATGACCCGGCCATTCTTGGAATCAACCCAGGCCGGGAACCCATGGGGAAGACCGACCGCCTTGCTCATTGGACGACGTTCGCCGCCTTCTGGCAGATTCAGTTCAATATCGGACGACTGTTCGCCATCTACCCAAATGGCGCAGTTTGCGGCAGTGAAGAAACGATCACACCAGTCGGTGATGTCCGCCTCGGTAATTCGATCTAAGCCGTAACACTCATAGGCCTTTAGGCCATATCCGCGGGGCCCAAAGCGAGCTTTGGTGATAACCCCAACCTCGTCAAGGTCGCGGTCCTGAAACTCGGCCCGAACAACATCACGTGCCTCGTCGAGGCGCTCTAGGTCCGGGGTGGCGATCCGTCGTCCAAGTTCGGTAAGAACCTCCGATAGGTCTTCGATGGACTCATCGAAGAGGAACGATGTCGTCGACCCAGATACTTCGCTGCGGAGCGGTAGGCGATTGTCATCAAAACCAATCACCAACTGCCGCATCAAATGCGTTATCCCGGCAGTCGGAAGAGATTCGTCGGCACGACCAACCCGAAAAACGATGCCCCCCACGACCTCGCGACCACTGTCAATCACATACGCAGGCAGACCATCGATTTGAGTTCGACGCCATTCAATTGTGGGTACAGAGGGAGAGACACCAAGTAAGGCCATACCCATATGTGTCGGCCAACACCGAACAGGTCTTTAGGCCTAATGTCCCATCCCAGAAGAATTGTCGGGGACAATTTGTCTACGGTGCCTGGTCAAAAACCACGATCGTCTGATTGACCGGCACTGGATATCGTTTTTGTTGCGCCAGTTCTTCGGAAAGCTCAACGATTTCCAATTCGAGTTGGAGTACTTTTTTCACGCCAGCCAGGTTTAACCCCTCACCGGTAAGTTGTTGGATGCGCACCAACAACTCGATGTCTGACTGGCTATAGCGGCGACTTCCGCCACCGGTGCGCGCCGGATCAACAAGTCCTTTTTGTTCATACATCCGAAGCGTCTGTGGGTGTACCCCAGCCAACTCAGCAGCAACCGAAATGATATACACCGCTCGATCGTGCCCTTGAGGGTCGAGACCGGTCATCAGTCTTCTCCGAAGGCCGTACGTGGTTGCTCGTCCACCGATAAGGCGAAACCGCGCAGTGCATCGGTCTGCGACGATGTCAGGTCGGTGGGGACAGTAATGTGCACCTTTACGAGGAGATGGCCTTGCCCCCGACTGGTCTTCACCCCGCGGTTCTTCACGCGGAACATCTTGCCCGATTCAGTTCCCTCAGGGATTTTCAACGCCACGCTGTCGCCTTCAAACGTGGGGGCCCTAACCGTGGCGCCGAAGACCGCTTCGGCATAGGTAATCGGCAAATCAACAATCAGATCGTTTCCTGAGCGCGTAAATATTTCACTCGCGCCAACAATGACCTTGAGCAGAAGATCACCCGCGCCCGCGCGACCCGCAGCACCCTGACCGCGAAGCCGAAGCGTTTGGCCATCGGACACGCCAGCAGGGATCCGCACCTTGATATCACGGGGGCCGCCGGCATCACCCAATGTGACGGTCGTAGTAAATCCTTCGACAGCTTCGGTAAAACCAATTTCGATGGTGGCCTCTTGGTCGTGACCTCGGTTGGCTCCGGGGCGACCACCAAACTGAGTAAATACGCTTCCGTCTTGTCGGCCACGCGTTCCGCCGCCAAACATTCCACCAAACATGCCTTCGAGATCGTCGGCATCGGTATTGAACGTATATCGCTGACCGCCACTGCCCGTGGTTCCACCAAAGCGGCGGACCTGGTCGTAGTTGGTTCGTTTTTCGGTATCGCCTAGCACGTCGTAGGCCGCAGTAATCTTCTTGAACCGATCCTCGGCCGCAGCGTCGTCCGGATTCTTATCCGGATGCAGTTGACGAGCCAGCTTTCGATAGGCCTTCTGAATTTCGGAATCAGACGCGGTCGAACTTACGCCAAGTTCGGCGTAGTAATCCTCCTCGAGCCATTCCTTCCGTGCATCCATCTGCGTTTCCTTTATTAGCGGGTCGGTTGCGATCGGATATATGACCGCAACCAACCGCTGATTTTCTCTACCGTCCCCGGCGAACCGTGGACCAATTCTCGAGTCCCCGGCTAACCGCGGACCTTTACCATTGCGGGTCGAACCACACGATCTTTCCACGTATAGCCAGCCCGCAGTACCTCGACCACAACGGCAGGACCGTCGCCATCCTCGGTCATGACCGCCTCATGGAGTTCAGGGTCAAAGGGCTGATCGGCCGCTTCCATGACCTTGAGGCCTTCACGTTGCAAGGTCTCAACCAAAGCCGAACGAATCGGCTCGACGTCGGTAGCACCCTGTACGAGTGCCGCGTCGCAGCCATCGAGAACCGGCAAAAGTTTGGAAACCAGACCGGCAGCCGCGAAATGGACAACATCCTGGTTGCGCTTTTCGCCCTTTTTACGGAAATTGGCGAATTCGGCGGTGACCCGACGAAGGTCATCGAGGTACCCATCGCGCTCGGCCATGGTGACCTCGAGAACCGTCAGTTCAGGGACGGCTTCGACGATTTCCGCCTCCACCGAATCAGCAGCTTGTGCTGCGTCATCGGTGGGGTTGGGAACAGATTCGTCCTCAGCCATTACTCGTCCTCTTCAACAATTTCAGCATCCACGATGTCGTCAGCTGCAGCTTCGCCAGCGGGGGCTTCTTCGCCCTCGGCTGCTTCTTGAGCTGCTGCTTCATACAAGCGCTGCGATATCTGCTGGAATTCTTCGGACAAGGCTTCGGTCGTAATCTTGATCGACTCGGACTCGTCGCCGTCGAGAGCTTCCTTGACCGCCGCAAGTTTGCCTTCGACCGCTGCCTTTTCGTCCTCACTGATCTTGTCGTCGTTGTCGCTGAGCTGCTTTTCGACCGAGTACACAAGGGTGTCGGCGTTGTTGCGAATCTCGGCTTCTTCCTTACGAGCCTTGTCCTCATCGGCGTGGGATTCGGCATCCTTAATCATCTGATCGATGGCGTCCTTATCCATAGACGACTGACCAGTGATGGTGATTGAGGTTTCGGTGCCAGTGGCACGGTCCTTGGCCGACACATGCACGATGCCGTTGGCATCAATGTCGAAGGTGACCTCGATCTGCGGAACACCGCGAGGTGATGGCGGCAAATCAACGAGCTGGAACTTGCCCAATGTCTTGTTGAACTGGCCCATCTCGCGCTCGCCCTGCAGCACGTGAATCTCTACCGACGGCTGGTTATCGTCCGCGGTGGTGAACACCTCGGTGCGTCGGGTAGGGATAGTGGTGTTGCGGTCGATGAGGCGAGTCATAACACCGCCCTTGGTTTCAATACCAAGGGACAATGGGGTGACATCGAGAAGGAGAACGTCCTTCACTTCGCCCTTCAACACGCCAGCCTGAACAGCAGCGCCTACAGCGACAACTTCGTCGGCGTTCACCGTACGGTTGGGCTCGGCACCAGTTAGGGACTGGACCAGATCGCCAACAGCAGGCATGCGAGTCGAGCCACCTACAAGAATGACATGCTCGACATCGCCCTTTTTGAGACCAGCATCGGCAATTGCCTGTTCGAATGGCTTCTTGCAACGGTCGATGAGATCGGCCGTCATCTCTTGGAAACGTGAGCGGGTAAGCGAGTAGTCCAGGTGCAAAGCGCCCGAATCCGTAGCGGTAACAAACGGCAGATTGATCTGAGTCTGTTGCGTCTGGGAGAGTTCGATCTTGGCCTTCTCGGCTGCCTCTTTGATGCGCTGCAGTGCCATGTTGTCGGCACCAAGGTCGACACCATGATCGTTCTTGAAGGAGGTAACGATCCAGTCCATGATGGCCTGGTCCCAGTCGTCGCCACCAAGCTTGGTGTCGCCAGCAGTGGACTTCACTTCGAAGACACCGTCACCAATTTCGAGAACGGAAACGTCGAACGTTCCGCCGCCGAGGTCGAAGACCAAAATTGTCTGATCTTCTTCGCTCTTGTCGAGACCGTAAGCCAACGCGGCAGCGGTGGGTTCGTTAATAATGCGCAAGACGGTGAGACCAGCAATGGCCCCAGCCTCTTTGGTAGCGGTGCGCTGGGCATCGTCAAAGTATGCCGGAACGGTGATGACCGCTTCGGTGACGTCTTCGCCTAGGTAGGACTCGGCGTCGCGCTTGAGCTTTTGCAAGATGCGAGCGGAAATCTCCTGCGGCGTGTATGCCTTGTCGTCTATGTCAATTGTCCAATCGCTACCGACTTCGCGCTTTACGGAACGAATAGTGCGATCGGGGTTGGTGATGGCCTGGCGCTTGGCGACTTCGCCAACCAGAACCTCGCCGTCTTTGGTGAATGCGACAACAGAGGGGGTAGTGCGGGAGCCTTCAGCGTTGGCGATGACGACGGGGTCGCCACCTTCGAGGACGCTGACGACGGAGTTCGTGGTACCGAGGTCGATACCGACAGCCTTTGCCATAGTGGTTTCTCCTTGCCCGAGTGGGCGTTTGGTGAGGGGTTTATTTGCGTTCAAGCACCCAATATGGGTGTGTTACACGTGAAGATAACGCCTCTCAGGCCACAATATTCCCACCCCAACACCTTTTTTACAGAAAACTTGAGTGTATTGATTGAGGGTAGGTAAAAAGGCCTAGATTACTGAGGTTTCGGCACCATGATCGTCGGCTTCATCACTCGGACTGCGTTTGACGTGACTTCTCAACTCCGATTCTGCCCGGCCAACGTCAGCCGGGATTTCGTCCAAGAGATAGAGTTCGATCATGGCCTCATCTTCCTCCACACTCATCTTGTTACGTCATGGACAAAGTGAGTGGAACAAGAGCAATCAATTCACTGGCTGGTACGACTCAGAACTCACCGAACAAGGCGTCGCCGAGGCCCGTGCTGCCGGACCAGTACTGCTCGACGCCGGACTGCTACCCGATGTTGTGCACACATCCCTGCAGACACGGGCTATTCGCACCGCCAGCCTGTCACTAGAGGCAATGGGTCGTCTGTGGATTCCCGTAAAACGTCATTGGCGGCTAAACGAACGCCACTACGGCGACCTCACCGGGCTCGACAAGGCGGAAACCCGCATTAAGCACGGTGACGAGCAACTCATGTTGTGGCGCCGCAGCTACGACACTCCACCGCCGCCAATCCGCGATGACAATCCGTTCACTCCCAACGACGACCCTCGCTATGCCCATATCCCGTCAGAAATTTTGCCTAAGGCTGAGTGCCTTGCCGACGTAGTTGAGCGCATGCTCCCCTACTGGTACGACCAGATCCTTCCCGACCTTCAAGCCGGCCGCACGGTGTTAATAGCCGCGCACGGCAACTCGCTGCGGGCACTGGTAAAGCATCTCAACAACATCAGCAACGAAGACATCACTGGCCTCAACATTCCGACGGGAATGCCACTGACCTACCAAATTGGTCAAGATGGCCGCCCCACCGAGGAAAGGCCAGTAGAAGAGCGCTACGTGGGCGATGCGGAAGCAGCCAAAGCCGCCGCCGAAGCAGTCGCCAACCAGGCTAAATAACTACGCGTTAACGACGACGGTTTGGGCGTACCTATCGGGTAGGCCTTGTTTATTGGGTGTCATCATTGCTGAGCCATAGATGAACACGGCCACCATTGGCCCCAATCCCGTGATCATGTGAACGGCGAGGGTAATGACCCAGCCAATTGCTGAGCGTCGAATCGCGGGTGCCCACCGCATTGGCGATTCGTCAGCCATGACAACTTTGGTGCCAAACACCATTTTCCCGACCGTGCGCTCGAACCTCGCCACCATGACTGCTTCGTAGATGAACAGTGCGACGAAAGCGACCATGGCGCCTACCCGAAACTTTTCCGTGTCG
>CAXMUI010000185.1:0-3765 GCA_964196475.1 uncultured Acidimicrobiia bacterium | reverse complement strand
AAGGACCTACCGATGCGTCTTCGTGCCTCGGTCGTTGGCATGGCAGCCGAGGAATACCGCAACGAACTCGCGATAGCTCCAGATTGGGCCGGATTCCAGTCACTAGAGATCGCCAGCGGAACAATCGATGATCTGTATTCCATGGGCACGGCCGATGTCGATGCCGCCGCCCACTTGCCTTGCCACACCGGCCTGATCCTGACCGCTGGTTCACAGTCGGCGCTGGCCCGGGTGCGCGTCGATGGTCAGGTGCAGTTAGTTCCGCAGGACCCGTCGGCCTTCGATGTACGCGGTCGCAATGCCGAGCAACGGGTGGCGCTTGATCTGCTCAACGACAACAGCGTCGGCATCGTCTCGCTCGGCGGCAGCGCGGGTACCGGCAAGAGTGTCTTGGCCCTCGCTGCGGGCCTGGAGTCCGTTATGGAGCGACGCATCCACCGCAAGGTGATGGTGTTCCGTCCGCTGTATGCCGTCGGTGGCCAAGATCTTGGTTTCCTCCCTGGTGATAAGTCCGACAAGATGGGTCCGTGGGCTTCGGCAGTAACCGACGCCCTCGAAGCCGTGATGGGCCCGGACGTAATCGACGAGATTAACCATCGCGAAATTCTCGAGGTCTTGCCGCTCACCCATATTCGAGGTCGCAGTCTGACCGATGCCTTCATCATCATTGATGAAGCCCAAAACCT
The DNA here is from genome assembly GCA_964196475.1 of uncultured Acidimicrobiia bacterium. GTDB lineage: Bacteria > Actinomycetota > Acidimicrobiia > Acidimicrobiales > JAHEJN01 > CAWKZT01. Next base: position 3,079 of record CAXMUI010000185.1, on the reverse strand, counting down.
CGAAAAAAGTGTACTTCTCACCGCCCTGACTCGTCTGGGGAACAACAGTCGGGTGATTCTCACCCATGATGTTGCCCAACGCGACAATCTGCGTGTCGGGCGCTACGACGGCATCGCCGCAGTAATAGCAGCGTTGCGCGGTAATCCGCTGTTCGCCCACATCACCTTTAGCCGTAGCGAACGCAGCCCGATTGCGCGAATGGTTGGCGAAATCATGGATGGGGGCCGTCTAGGCAACGGAGACCGGCGGACCTCCCCCCGAACCCCTCAGCCAGCCCTTCCCGGTCTCTAACCAAAAAGCAGCCGGCAAGTGCACAAAACTCGTATTGCTTACGGGTATTGGTGTCGATAAAGGTTAAGAGGTGCGCCAGGTCTTCAGGATCTGCTCGGCTGCCTCAGGAGCCGACAGATCCCCGCTTTGTACCTGTGGTTCAAGCTCGCTAGCAATCTTGCGCACCGACTGATCCGCCCGTAATTGCGTGAGCACTTCCTGCTCGACCATTGACCACATCCACTGAGCGAGCTGCGCCTGCCGACGACTCGACAACTCGCCTGTTGACGTAAGCAGGTCGACGTGTCGCCCCACTTGACCCCACATCAAGTCGAGTCCTTCCCCATACAACGCGCTCGCCGTAAGAACCGGCGGCTGCCAAGCAGCCGTCGTAGGGGTGACCAGATGCAACGCCGCTTTTAGCTCGCCAGCGGCTTGTTGTGCCTTGGTGACATTTTCGCCATCGGCCTTGTTGACCACGACAATGTGAGCAAGTTCGAGCACGCCCTTCTTGATTCCTTGGAGTTCGTCACCAGCTCCGCCGATAGCCAGCACAACGAATGTGTCGACCATGTCAGCTACTGCCGTTTCGGACTGACCAACACCAACCGTCTCGACCAACATGACGTCGTAGCCCGCTGCTTCGAGCACAATCATTGTCTCCCGTGTCGTGCGGGTCACTCCACCGAGAGCGCCACCCGAAGGCGATGGACGGATAAAAGCCTGCGGATCAGTCGATAAGCGAGCCATGCGGGTCTTGTCGCCCATAATCGACCCGCCGTGCAGAGTGCTCGATGGATCGACCGCCAACACGGCGACCTTGTGCCCGGCTGTGGTGAGTTGTGTGCCGAGCGCATCAATAAACGTGCTCTTTCCCGCTCCGGGTAGTCCGGTGATACCGACGCGTGTGGCCGACCCTGCGTGGGGGCTGAGCACAGCAAGGAGCGCCCTGGCAGCGTCATGATCATGCGAACTGCTGGACTCGACCAAGGTGATGGCGCGCCCGACAGCGGTTCGATCACCGGTGAGTACGCCTTCGACAAGTTCCTCCACATTGGCCATTGCTAGTCCAATCGGTCGAGTAAATCGCCAGCAGATTCGGCGATTACCGTGCCCGGTCCGTAAACGGCAGCGGCGCCTGCTTCTAATACGGCAGGAACATCGGCCGGGGGGACGACGCCACCCACCACAATCAAGATGTCTTCACGCCCTAGCGCAGCAAGTTCACGCCTCAGGTCCGGAACCAAGGTGAGATGCCCGGCTGCGAGCGAAGACGCCCCCACAATGTGAACATCAGCCTCAATGGCTTGGCGAGCAACCTCACCTGGAGTTTGGAACAAGGGGCCCACGTCGACATCGAATCCCAAGTCGGCGTATGCCGTGGCGACGACCTTCTGCCCCCGATCGTGGCCATCCTGGCCCATCTTGGCAATGAGAATCCGGGGCCGGCGACCATGTTTTTCGGCAAATGCATCAGTTCGTGCCCGGGTAGCGACGACGGCATCGGACTCTTCGCCAACCTCGCTTCGATAGACCCCACTCACAACCTGCACCTCGGCAATATGGCGCCCGAAGACTTCTTCGAGCGCATCGCTTATCTCGCCGACCGTAGCCCGTGCACGGGCAGCGTCGACGGAAAGGGCCAACAGGTTCTGCTCGCCTGCCGCTCCAGCGGTGAGAGCGGCCAGCGCTTGACTCACGTCGGCATCATTGCGGTCGGAGCGTAGTTGGACAAGTCGATCGACCTGTGCGACGCGGACTTCGGCGTTGTCGACTTTGAGGACTTCTATATCGGGCTCGTCGTCGAGTACGAAACAATTGACACCAATAACCGCCTGACGTCCCGAATCGATGCGGGCCTGAATACGTGCGGCTGACTCTTCGATTCGAAGTTTGGGGATCCCCGCAGCAACTGCGGCCGACATTCCGCCCAGTTTCTCAATTTCAGCCAGGTGCCCACGCGCCTTAGTTACAAGTTGATCGGTTAGATCCTCGATGAGGTAACTGCCTCCCCAAGGATCCACCGCATCACAAATGCCGCTTTCCTCTTGCAGAAAGAGTTGGGTGTCACGGGCAATGCCGGCCGAGAAATCAGTAGGCAACGCCAGCGCCTCATCGAATGAATTTGTGTGCAAGCTTTGCGTGCCGCCGCCCGTCGCCGCCATTGCTTCGACGCACGTTCGTACGACATTGTTGTGGGGGTCTTGGGCGGTGAGGCTCCAACCACTCGTTTGACAATGGGTTCGTAGCGCCTGCGATTTGGGGTTCTGCGGATCGAACTTACCCACCATTTCACTCCAAAGCAGACGGCCAGCCCTCAGCTTGGCGATCTCCGTGAAGATGTTCATGCCGATGCCCCAAAAGAAGCTCAGACGGGGAGCGAAAGCATCAATATCCAAGCCCGCCGCTACGCCGGTGCGTAAGTACTCCATCCCGTTGCCCAGGGTGTAGGCCAATTCGATATCAGCGGTGGCCCCGGCCTCTTGCATGTGGTAGCCGCTGATTGAAATCGAGTTGAACTTGGGCATGTTCGCCGTGGTGAAGGTGAAAATATCGGAGATGATTCGCATGCTGGGCGCAGGTGGATAAATGTAGGTGTTGCGCACCATGAACTCTTTAAGAATGTCGTTCTGAATTGTTCCGGACAGATCAGCCTGCGCCACACCTGTCTCTTCCGCAGCGACTATGTACATCGCCAGGATGGGAAGCACCGCCCCGTTCATGGTCATCGACACCGACATCTCGTCGAGGGGAATGCCGTCGAAAAGTTGCTGCATGTCGAGAATCGAATCGATCGCCACTCCAGCC
>CAXMUI010000184.1:0-2713 GCA_964196475.1 uncultured Acidimicrobiia bacterium | reverse complement strand
CCATCGCGTTCGGCGACAAGGGGGATGAACAGGGACCCCGTGAGCAAATCCCGCGAGTCAATCGACACCGCTTCGACCTCTCGATCCTCGCCCACGAGCGTGCCGTTACAAACCTGGGCCAGGGAAGTCAGTCGAAAGCGCACCGAGGAAGTCTTGCAGGAATGTTCACGTTCCGGTGACCATCGGCAGGTATTCGCTCATGACACCACGCGACACCCACGGGGGATTACGGTGCGATTATGGAACAACGCATCCGACTAATCGTTCTTTTTGGCGGTCAGTCCCCCGAACACCATGTGTCCTGCGTTTCAGCACGGCACATTTTGGCGGCGGCAGATCCTGATCGGTTCGACGTCGTTCCTGTCGCTATCGGGCGTGACGGCGTCTGGCGCACCGCTGATGAAGCACGCTCTGCACTAGCAGATGGCCCCGAAGCGCTACCCGACGTCTTGTCGTCGGCTGGCTCGCCCATTGAGCCAATGACCGCTCTGGCCCAACCTAATGGCATGCAAAATGTAGTGTTTCCTGCCATCCACGGCCCCATGGGCGAAGACGGAACCGTCCAGGGTCTACTCGAACTCGCCAATATTGCGTACGTCGGATCCGGCGTACTGGGTTCGGCCGTATGCATGGACAAGGCGCTGGCCAAAGAGTTGACCGCGTTCCATGAAATTCCGCAAGCGGCATGGCGCACCGTCCATTTCTCCCAAATTTCAGATGCTTTGGTCGCTGAAATCGAAGGCGATCTCGGGCTCCCGGTTTACGTCAAACCCGCCAACATGGGGTCATCCATCGGGGTTTCTAAAGCCACAACACTCGACGAACTTGCCGAGGCGCTCGACCTCGCCGCTTCCTATGACGAATGGATCGTGGTGGAGGAGAACATTGCTGGTCGCGAAATCGAAGTAGCCGTCCTCGGCAATCATGATCCGATTGCTTCCATTCCCGGCGAAATCGTCCCGGGTGCGTCGTTCTACACCTACGAAGACAAATACAGCGACGGCGTAGCCAAGTTGCACATCCCGGCGCGCCTGCCCGATGACGTCAACGAAGCAATTCGGGCCACTGCCGTCAAGGCCTACCGAGCGTTGCGCTGTGAGGGCCTAGCCCGTGTCGATTTCTTCTACGACGCGAAGTACGACCGCATTTTGCTCAACGAGATCAATACCATGCCCGGCTTTACCCCGATCTCGATGTATCCCAAAATGTGGGCCGCTACCGGAATCGAATACTCCGATCTCATCAGCCGCCTCGTCGATCTGGCCGTCGCTCGCCACGACCGACGCTTGGCGCATCGGCGTACTGAGTAACGAACGCGACTTCCGGCATCGGTGCCGATCCAGTACGGTCTCAAAGGACAGATCGGAACACCATGCCCATTGCGATTAATCCCCTAGGCCAAAGGGCCGGCGCCGACGTAACCAATGTCGACCTGACCCAGCTAACCCCCGATGACCTCGACGTGGTCAACGACGCGTGGAATACCTACGGTGTCCTGTTCTTTCGTAACCAGGCAATCGAACCCGAGCAACACATTGCCCTCGCCCAAAGGTTTGCCCCCATCGATGTCAACCAGTTCTTCGCTGCGGTGCCCGACCACCCGGAGGTCGCACTTGTGCTCAAAGAAGCCGATCACACGGTAAATATCGGCGGAGGGTGGCATACCGACCACAGCTACGACATTGCTCCCGCACGCGGGTCAATTCTTGTAGCTCGTGATGTGCCATCAACGGGCGGCGATACCCATTTCGCGAACACCGCAGCGGCCTACGATGCACTTTCGGATGGTTTCCGAGAAATGCTCGACGGGCTTGAAGCTCACCATTCCAACGAACACATCTTTGGTCCCGACTCCGCCTATGCGAAATCCATGGGTGATCGGTTCACCAATCCAGTCGGCGTCGGCTCCACCACTCACCCGGTTGTAATCCAGCACCCCGTGACGGGCCGGCGAGTGCTTTACGTCAATCCCGGATTTACCACAGGAATTGTTGGCTGGTCAGACGAAGAATCCAAGGCGCTACTCAAATTCTTGTTCAGTCACATTACCGATAGCCGATTCGTGACCGAGTTCTCTTGGGAACCTGGATCGGTAGCAATGTGGGATAATCGCTCAACCTGGCACTACGCCCTAAATGACTACCAAGGACATCGACGAGAGATGCACCGCATCACCATCGAGGGCGTTCCGCTAGTTGGCGTCTAATGCATTGTGAAGAAAATTGAGAAGCTCGCGGCGTCGTATAGCCGTCGTACGTAGCGTCGTCTCAACGCCGACCGCCCGCAGAACTTCAGCCTCTGTGGCGACTCCCATTACGGTCGAGTAGACCGAGACGAGCAGAAGTTTCGGATCCGATTTACGCATACGGCCTGCCGCCATCTCACGTTCCAGAAATGCGGTCGCTCGCTGAACCAGCGGATCCAGAGACGTGACCAATCGACTTGCCCACCGGTCGCCGAGTCGACTTACTTCCCGTACCAGTCCCAGTTGTTCTGGTTGTCGAATGGCGATGCGGAACACAGCCCGTACGCAGGCCTCTACATTACCAATCGCAGGATCTGCATGCGCCAATGCAGCCTCCAGCGCGTCGGCCAGGTCGGCGGCAGCTTGGTCAACCACTGCTTCGAGCAGGCCCTCTTTCGATCCAAAATGGTAGAGAATTGTTTGCTTGCGAAGGCCAAGCTCTCGGGCCAAATAGTCCAGCGACGTGGC
>CAXMUI010000183.1:0-1635 GCA_964196475.1 uncultured Acidimicrobiia bacterium | reverse complement strand
AGCATGACATTCATTGCAGCGGTCGCCCTCAGCCTCGGACCCGAAACGATAGGACCCGTAGCCGTTGCCGTTGTCTCGTCGTACCTCGTCGTGGCTGTCGTTAGATACCTGATAGCGCAACGAAAGACGCCCACACCCGCATCGGCGACCTAGACGCAAAAGAGTGCGCATAACCGGCAATATGCACGGCCGATAACGCGCCATAAGTGCTGTTATGCACGGTCCTGAACCGGCCGACAACCCGGAATAGCGCATGACCGGATTCGGTTGGTCATGGATATCTACGAAGGAACGAATGGTGTCAGATTTCAACGCGCAGTTCATCGAGGAGTTCAGGGGAAATGCCGGGAGGGTTGGCGGCTGGTTCGAAGACAAGGACGTGTTGATTCTGCACACGAGCGGTGCCCGCTCAGGCCTCCAACGTCAGGCTCCGCTGGTGTACCGACAAGAAGGCGATCGGACCTTCGTGTTCGCTTCCAAAGGTGGCAGCGACACGCACCCCGACTGGTACCACAACCTCAAGGCCGATCCCACCGTCACGGTAGAGATCGGGTCGGACACGTCTACTAGGACGGCCGTTGAGATCGTGGGCGAAGAACGAGATGCCATCTATTTGAGGCAGGCCGCCAACCTCGAAAACTTTGCTACCTATCAAGCTGGCACCGACCGCATCATCCCGGTTGTCGAGCTCGTCAACGAGTAGCGACCGCTCTCACCACATCTGTCAAGCCTGGACACATGCGCATATGTGCCGTTATGGGCGGCCACTGTCCGTGCGTGTATGGTCACTGGATGGGAAGGAATCTTCGCTCCGTTGCCGTCTTGGGTTTTCTGCTGGCGTTTGCGTTGGTGGTCACTGCGTGTGGGGGCGATGAGGCCCTCTCCAAGGATGAGTACATCGCACAGGGCAACGCCATTTGCGAAGACGCCAACGCCCAGTTCAACGCCATACAGTTGGAATTCCCCAACCTACCCGAGCCGTCCGCCCCCGAGGAATTCGCCGAGCCAATGGTGGCCGACTTTATTGATCAGTTCACTGCTGTCCTCGAGGAACAGCTTGCCGACCTGCGGGCACTCGCTGCTCCTGAAGGCGACGAGAACCTATTGGCGGCCATCTACGATGACCTTGAGGCCGTGGCGCGTGCAATTCCCCAATTGGCCGCCGCCGCAGCCGCAGGTGACCTGGCCGCCATCGAGCAACTCACTTCACAAGAAGACCAGGGTCACGCTGGTCTGCGAGTGGTGGCGACGGCTTTTTCCGATTTGGACACGCAAGCCATCGAGTATGGCCTTACGGTGTGCGGGGAGTCGTAGACGAACGGCACTCGGCTCTGGCGTAATACACCACCATCGGCTTACCCCTACTCGGCTCGATCAGCTTCACGACCCCGCTCACAACACCCGTGACGCGACGCCGTCGACGTGCTCAAGATGCGCTCCGGAGCCGGCATTGTGCATGTCTGAGATGTGCGCATATGTGCCGTTATGCGTGGTTTGCCGCGGCAGGTGTTCGGTGTCGTGAACTAGGGTCGTCCGGTATGGATGTCCCAAAGGTCCAGTTTGTAGAAACGGATGATGGTCTGCGTATCGCGTACCAGGAGTTCGGCGATGGGCCGCCAGCAGTGTTTTCGCTGG
>CAXMUI010000182.1:0-10554 GCA_964196475.1 uncultured Acidimicrobiia bacterium | reverse complement strand
TGGTCGCCTTCCTATGGCTGGCTCGGTTGGCCCCAAGGTCGGGCCCAATTGGATGGCAGTCGGCGACGCCGCTGGCTCGATCAATCCGTTTAACGGCGAAGGCATCGACTACGCCTACGAGACGGGCCGTATGGCTGCTGGTCTCGTGGCCGAAGCCATCGACGACGGTCACGCTCTAGCTATCCAACAGTACCCACGACTTCTTGACGAAGAATACGGCGACTATTTTAAGGTGGCCCGCGTCTTCGCCAGTGTCATCGGCCACCCACGCTTGGTTCGCGAACTCACCCGAATTGGCATGCATAGCCAACCGCTCATGGAATGGGCACTGCGGGTTATGGCCAATTTGATGCGTGAAGACGAACCCCGCGCCGCCGAACGGGCGTACAAGGCCATAGCTGCAGTAGCTAAGCGAATTCCCGACAAGATGCACGCCGCATAGTCGCACTACCGCTACTAGTGTTCGGGCTGTGCATGATCCAACCCTTCTCACCGAATGGCGGGCGCTAGGCGCTCATCAAAGTCTGCTTACCGATCTTCACCTTCGTGAACTCTTTGGTGCCGACCCCACCCGAGCCAGCCACTACACCGTCAACGTCGGCGACCTTACCGTCGACTATTCCAAGCATCTTGTCACCGCCGACACCATGCCACTATTGATGGCATTGGCCGAAGCGCGAGAAGTCCCCTCGCGAGTGGAGGCCATGTTGCGCGGCGACATAGCCAACAGCACCGAGCAACGATCAGTGCTGCACACCGCTCTGCGGGCATCACGCAACACCGCTATCAACGTTGACGGACACAATGTGGTGCCCGGTATCCACGAAGTACTTGACCGGGCGGGCGCCTTTGCCGAACGCGTTCGCTCCGGAGAGTGGGTCGGTTTCACCGGTAAAGCCGTCCGCCGAGTGGTCAATATCGGCATCGGTGGGTCAGACCTCGGCCCCGCCATGGCGTATGAGGCTTTGCGTCCTTATCGTCACGACACCATTGAGTGCCGTTTCGTTTCCAACATCGACGGTGCTGGCCTGGCCTCGGCTCTCGATGGGGCCGACCCCGAGACCACGTTGTTTATTGTCGCGTCCAAGACATTCGGCACCGTCGAAACCCTCACCAATGCTCGCAGTGCACAGCGCTGGCTCGTCGATGCCCTTGGCGACGAGAGCGCTACCAGCAAACATTTCGTGGCCGTCTCCACCAATTCTGAGCGGGTCGCTGCCTTCGGTATCGACATCCAGAACATGTATGGATTCTGGGACTGGGTCGGTGGTCGTTACTCAATGGATTCGGCAATTGGCCTTAGCCTGATGATCGCTATCGGAGCCGACGGCTTTGCCGAGATGCTCGATGGGTTCCGGCAAGTCGATGATCATTTCCGCGAGGCTCCTCTCGCCGAGAACGTGCCGGTCATCTTGGCCATGCTCAGTGTTTGGTACCGCAACTTCTGGAAATATCCCACGCATGCGGTGCTCCCGTATTCACGCGATCTCCACCGCTTTGCCGCCTACCTTCAACAACTTTCTATGGAAAGCAACGGCAAGCAGGTCCGCGCCGATGGCGAACCCGTCACCACCGAAACCGGCGCCATCGTGTGGGGCGAACCCGGCACCAACGGACAACACGCCTTTTATCAACTGCTCCACCAGGGAACCACTGTGGTGCCAGCTGACTTCATCGCGTTCTGCACCAGTTCCGACACTTTTGTTGCCGAGGAAGGCGACCATCACGACCTGCTCATGGCCAACTGCTTTGCCCAAACCGAAGCCCTCGCCTTTGGTAGAAAATCCGAAGACGTCGCTGCCTCGGGGGTCGACCCCGATCTCGTCGCGCACCGAACTTTTCCCGGCAACCGCCCGTCCACCACCATCTTGGCGCCAGCGCTCACACCATCAGTTCTCGGCCAATTGGTAGCTCTGTACGAACACAAGACTATGGTCGAAGGTGTCATTTGGGGCATCAACTCCTTTGACCAGTGGGGCGTCGAGTTGGGCAAAGTCTTAGCCGAGAACATCACACCCGAATTGGTTGCCGAGTCCGATACCGCCCTGACCCACGACAGCTCCACAAACGCGCTGATCCGCCACTACCGCTCCGCTCGGGGTCGCTAGGCCAACACACCTCTAGACCCTTGCCCCTCACGACAATTTCCCTGCGTCCGCTTTCTTCAGGCGATTTCGTGGTTGCATTGCCATTATGAACCCGGCGATAGGAACCCGTGTCGAGGCGTTTGACGCGCTCGATCGGGCCCGCAAAATGAACTATGCCATGAAGGTGGCAATCGTGATCGCGTTTGCGATCGTGCTCGTCGTGCCCTTCGATCATCTCGAAGGCAAAGCCATGGGCATGCGGATTCCGTTATTTGTCGGGTCAGCCGCCGTTGTCCCACTCATCGAGAAGTTTCGCCGGCAGCCTCGATCGCCGTATCCACACACCGCCGACACGTTCGTCGTAGCCCCGTTTCTGGTGGACACGCTGGGCAACTTGTTCGGGGCCTATGACAAATGGCCCGCCACCGATGACGTGCTGCACTATGTCAATTGGGTGTTGTTGGTGTTGGCTTTTCAGGCATTTCGTTTCCGCCGCACAAATTCGACGTTGGACGCAATTTTGCTTGCTGCCGGCTTCGGCGCGCTGGCGATCGTGGCCTGGGAGGTCATGGAGTGGACCGTGGATGAGACCGGGGCAGGCGGTGGCCTCGGTTTAACCTATGGCGACACCATCGGCGATCTAACGTTGTCGACGAGTGGCGGAATTACGGGTGCGGTCCTAGGCCGTTTTCGATTTGGTCCCGCAAACTCCTAGCTAGCGACGCGCGCTGCAACGCGATCATGCCAATCAAGAACGGCTTTGTTGAACACCTTGGCCTTAGTAACCATGAACCCGTGTGCGGCTCCCGGAACGACTCGGAGTTCGGCATCGGGGATGCGCAGTGCTAATTCTTCGGCATCGGCAACCGGAGTGAGCACGTCTTGGCTTCCGGTAATAATAAAAGTTGGCACCGAGAATTTTTCGAGGTTGTCTGCAGCTAGCGAACTAACTCCAAGAATGCCTTGAATCTGGCCACGTACGCCGTGCGACGGTGCCCGAACCGCTAGCGGTGCAATGAACGGCGCCAGGGGTAGCAACCGTTTCTGGTATCGCGCCCCAAGCACCCAACGAATGTTCTCGCGACCAAACCGCACGCGCCCCCTGTTGTCGAGTAAATCGATCCACTCGGCAAAGAGTTCGCGACGCCAGTCCGACACGTGGCAGGTAGTGCAGGCCAGCACCAAGCTGTGAACACGATCGGGGTATTTCAGGGCGAAGATTTGTGAAATGGCGCCGCCCATAGAGGCACCCATCACATGAACTTTGTCGATGCCCTCCTGATCGAGCACAGCCAACATGTCGGCGGCCATGACTTCGAGGTCGTAGGCGCCCCGAGGCTTGTCGGAGAGTCCAGCGCCACGATTGTCGGGCGAAATGCAGAAGAAACGTTTGCCAAAATCGGCCCGCTGCCGTAGCCAACCCCACCTGTCCACGCCCAGACCCATAATGAGCAGCAAGGGCTCTCCATCGGGGTTTCCGAAGGTGTGGTACGAAATTGTGGTGCCGTCGGCAACCGTTACGCGAGCCATTGTTTTACGCTACTACGCTCCTTCACCAAGGCCACTTTGTGCCCCATTTTCCGCCTATTTCGGTGGCTCGTCTTGACCATTTGAATGAATCGCCGCAAACAGGTTGCACCCCGTCCGTACAAGATCAGCGTCAAGCTTGTCAAACAGCGCGGTTCTTACGGCCCGCAAATGATCCGGGGCAGCCTTTTGCAAGATGGCCAACCCCTCGTCGGTCAACACGGCGTACGTACCGCGTCTATCTTCGGCAGATTTATGGCGACGCACAAACCCCTTCTTAGTCAGTCGATCCACTCGTTGGGTAAGACGACTGCGGGAATGCAGTAGTCGGTCACCTAGGTCGCTCATGCGGAGTTCATGGTCGTCGGCCTCGGAGAGGTGAACCAGTACCTCGTAGTCGTCAAAGTTGATGCCAGCGTCTGCCTTTACTGCTGCTTCGACTTCGGCCATTACGGATCCGGTTGTGGCAAGGAAGCCAAGCCAGAACAACATTTCGTCTTCGCTTAGCCATTCGGTAACGGTCATGGAGTCAGCGTAGTCATTGGTTGCATATTATTCAATCTTGAACTATATTAGTTAATAGTTTAACTAAAGGAACTCCATGAATACCCAAATCGACATCCGCCGAGCCCACACCCGCTTTCCTACCGACATCGGCTGGCTAAAGTCCCAGCACAGCTTCAGTTTCGGTAGCCACTTCGACGCACAGAACGTAGAACACGGGCTGCTAATTGTGTCCAACGACGACACTGTCGCCCCTGGCGGCGGATTCAATCCCCATTCGCACGCCGATATGGAAATCATCAGCTGGGTTCTTGAAGGCGAGCTCGAACATCAAGATTCCACCGGCAACCACGGGGTCATCTACCCAGGTCTCGTCCAACGTATGTCCGCCGGAACGGGGATTAGTCACTCCGAAATGAATGCGAGCAAGGCGAACCCGGTTCACTTTCTCCAAATGTGGGTCGTCCCCGACACATTGGGAATCGAACCCAGCTATGAGGAAGTCGACGTCACGCCGCTTCTTGCCGCCGGCGGCCTTGTTGCGGTTGCCTCAGGACAAGGTCATGATGGCGCCATTGCCATCAATCAGACCGGCGCAGTGATGTGGGTCGGACGACTCGTCGACGGCGAAACAGTCACGATCCCTCAAGCCCCATTTGTGCATGTATTCGTCGCGAAGGGGGCCGTTTCGTTCGCCAAATCCGAACTAACCCAAGGGGACGCCATTCGACTCACGAACAGTCAAGCGCTGTCGCTCACCAGCAACGGGGCCAGCGAGATAGTCATATGGGAAAGTCAGACCGCTGCCGAGCGCTAACGCACACGACATCCAGTGAGACCCAGCCCTCCCACCCCCACCCCCTCCCAACTGGTAGGCCCAACAAACACCAGAGCCCCTCATCGCGCCTACCAGTTCAATAATTGATGCAACTGGTAGGCCCAACTAACACCAGGACCCCACACCGCGCCTACCAGTTCGGAAGTAGGGGAAGCCTGCCCTGTCGATCATTGCTTGAAATTGCATGAAAATGGCTGAATGTCACACCATTATGTCATCGTAGTTTCATGTCAATCAATGCCCTGGATTCTCGAATCGCCGCACTAGCCGCTACCCAACACGGCGCGGTTTGTACCAACCAACTCATAGACCTCGGCGCCCGTCCGAGACAACGCCACCACCGAATTGAGCGCGGATCACTTGTGCAAGTGGCGGACAATGTGTTCATCGCTGCCGGATCACCAAGCACCCCTCTGCAACGCATCCACATTGCATTACTCGATGCTCCGGGCACGGCAGTTGTTTCACACCTCACTGCAGCAAACCTGTGGCGTATTCCAGGCTTTCTTATCGACAAAATTCATCTGATCAGCCCTCGCGGATCCGCTCACCATCAGGACCGAATTGCAAAGATCCACGAACCCCGACTGCTACTGCCCAGCCATCTAAGCCAAATACACAGACTCACCGTAACCACGCCAAGTCGAACGATCTTTGACATTGCCGCCATGCCATCAACCTCGCCGAGAACCGTCGAACGTTTATTGGACACGTGTCTAGCCCGTCGACTGGTCACTCTTACCTCAATAAACAAAACACTGACCGAACTGCAACAGCGCGGCCGAAAGGGCATCGTCTTGATCAGAACACTCATCAGCGACCGACGAACGAACTACCAGCCGGTGGAGTCAAACCTCGAATTTCGGTTTCGCGAGTTGACGCGCCGATCCGGCCTCGGTGACCTATTTCAACAGGTTGACGTTTCCGCCGAAAGCGGCTGGGTCGGAAGGGTTGACTTCGTACATCCCAAAAAGAAGCTGATAGTCGAAGTCGACGGCGAAGCATTTCACGGGTCTTTGTCCGCGAAACGAGCGGATGCACGACGCGACGATGCATTGATCAGAGCCGGGTGGAAGATCCTTCGACTAACCGATGTGGATTTATTTCACCGGCCCGACCAAGTTGTGCAAAGGCTGCGCCGGGCATCACAAAATGCCGACCGCTACAAACAACCCGCTGTCACGCACCCAACTGGTAGGCCCAACTAACACCAGGACCCCACTACGCGCCTACCAGTTCGGGAATTGGGATGGGGTTGGGGTTAGGGTTAGGGGGTGTTTGGACTGGGCTCTGAACCCATGTAGGTCTTGGTGGACCAGTCATATATCTCGTCGATAATCGATGACGTGGAGTGCTGTGGAGTGAACCCAAGGACTTCGTGGCCACGACGACTCGTGGCCATGCGGCCGCGGGTAAGCAACTCGAGTGTGTGATCGGGCAGTGGGCTACCCAGTAGTTCGGTGATCATACGCGTGAGCCTCAGCGTTGGGCCGAGCACCGGCAATGGCAATCGCTTGCCCCGCCGCAGAGCCCGATACACGTTGATCGTGTCCTCGGCCACCAAATTCAGGGTGTCTTCGAGTCCGAGTGTCGCAGCCACATACATAGCGTGAGCAACATCGTCGACATGCACCAAAGAGAACTGTTTGGCCGGCGGCAGTGGCACCGGCACCAACGGCATACGCAGGTAACGGGCCAACGGTGACGGCAAGTGTGCGCCGGTTACCGGTGCGCAACGAAGACGGAACACCGATGCACCAATATCGGCGCCAGCTTCGCGAGTGGCAGCTTCGACTCCAGCCAAAATGGTGCCGAAACGGGTGGTAGGTGCAACAGGAGCTGACTCATCGGGACATTCGGAGCTGCCCTTACGACGGCCATACACCTCGAGGCCAGATCGTACCGCGAGGTGCTCCACTGTGCCGACGGAGCGACACGCGTCGAGGAGTGCTGCTGTGCCATTTTCGGTACGAGACTCGGCCTGTTCGGGCGTACTGCGCGAATGCGGTTCGTAAATACCCATGTGGACTACGACGGTCGGCTTAAAGTCGTGGATTACCTTGGATACCTTGACTCGATCCAGTGGATCGACGTAGTGGTATGCGGCTCGCAGAAGCATGCGGCGAGGTGGTTCGAGGTCCATCCCAGCGATGGCGTCAATCTTGTCGTCCGCTTCGAGATGGCGCGCTACTCGGGTGCCAATTTCGCCGCCCATTCCCGTGACAAAGACACGCATCGTTAGTCAGTCTGGTCGCTGGTGTCGCCTTCCGACGTATCAGAAGCCGGGTCCATTGCAATGGGGCCTTGTTCGGGGCGCATTGTTGGAAACAAGATGACGTCGCGAATGGTCTGTGCATTGGACAACAACATGGCCAATCGGTCAATACCGATCCCGATACCACCGGTGGGCGGGAGACCGTAATCGAGGGCACGAAGGTAGTCCTCATCGACCACCATGGCCTCGTCGTCGCCCGCTTCCTTAGCAGCGGTTTGGTCTTCGAACCGGGAGCGTTGTTCGTCGACGTCGGTGAGTTCGGAGAAACCGTTAAGCAACTCGCGCCCTGCCAAAATGGCTTCGAATCGTTCGGTGTAGCCGGGCTTCGAACGATGGTCGCGCGATAGTGGTGAGACCTCCTTGGGATATTCAGTAACGAATACCGGGCCCCAAAGATTCGCCTCGCAGGTCTTCTCGTAAATTTCAAGCAAAAGCTTGCCGGGGCCGTAAGTGTCCTCGAAGTGCACATCGAACCGATCACAAATGGCCCGTAGTTCGTCGATCGGTGTGGCCAGGTCGACCTTGACGCCAGCATGCTCTTCGATAAGTTCGACCATCGTGGCTCGACGCCAGGGTGCCGCCACATCGATTTCGCGATCGCCGTAAGGCAACACCGTCGACCCGGTGAGTTCGATGGCCAAGTGAGCAATAAGCTCCTCGGCGAGTGACATGGTGTCTTCCCAGTCGGCATAGGCCTGATACCACTCGAGCATGGTGAACTCGGGGTTGTGGCGGGTGGACAATCCCTCGTTTCGGAAAACCCGGGCAATCTCGAAGACCTTCTCGAAACCGCCTACAACGAGACGCTTAAGATACAACTCCGGAGCAATACGCAAGTAAAGCTCTTGGTCGAGAGCGTTGTGATGGGTGGTGAACGGACGGGCCAACGCCCCACCCGGAATCGGATGGAATGTGGGTGTCTCGACCTCGATAAAACCCTGATCTTCGAGGAAACGTCGCGTGAGCGACACCATCTTGGAACGCATCACAAATGCGGCCCGAGATTCTTCGGTTACCCACGTATCGACGTACCGCTGGCGATAGCGGGTATCGGCATCGTTGATCCCATGAAACTTGTCGGGAAACGAGCGTCGGGTTTCAGCCAGGGTTTCCCATTCATCGACCCGCACGGACAATTCACCGCGTTTGGTCTTCATGACCATGCCAGTGACGCCGATCCAGTCGCCGATAGAAAGGGCACAAAACTCGTCGAACCGGGGCGCGTTCTTCGCCATCGCGAATAGCTGGATACGGCCCGTTCCGTCGTCGAGCGTCCCGAAGGCCAACTTGCCCTGGGCGCGTCGCAACATAAGACGCCCGGCAACGGAGACGCTGTCGCCAGATTCGGAACCGTCTTCGATGTCCCCGTAGGTCTCGCGAAGATCGGCCGCGTGCGCAGACACGTCGTAGCGGTACGGCTGTTGGAAGGTCATGGGATCAGTTCTTGTTGTGGATGACACGCAAACCGTGCAGGGTTAGCCATGGTTCGATGTGTTCAATTGTGTCAGCAAATGGCGAAATTAGTGGCGCAATTCCGCCGGTTGCGATGATGGTTGACTTGCCGATTTCGGCTTCGAAGCGCTTGACCATACCGTCGACCTGTGCGGCAAAACCGTACAAGGTTCCTGATTGCAGGGATTCAGCGGTGGTCTTGCCAATGACGTTGCGTGGCGCAACCATTTCGACTGCCCGCAAAGCTGCGGCCCTGTCAAACAGGGCATCAAGGCTGATTTCTATACCAGGTGAAATTGTGCCGCCGAGGAACTCGCCGTTGGCCGACACGATGTCAAAGTTTGTGCCCGTCCCAAAGTCAACCACGATCAACGGGCCGCCGTAGAGATCGTGGGCCCCTACGGCATTGGCGATCCGATCGGGACCAACCTCGCGCGGGTTCTCGTACAAGACCGGCATGCCGGTCTTGACACCGGTGCCAACTACGACGGGATCAAGGTCCAAATAGCGCTCGACCATGAGACGAATCGCCTGGGTAAACCGAGGCACACCCGAGCAAACCGACACGCCAGTAATATCGCTCCAGTCCACATCGACAACATCGAACAACCCTTGCAACATGATGGCGAACTCGTCACTTGTGCGTTCGCGGGAGGTGGATATTCGCCAATGGTCGATGAGGCCAGATTCGGCAGTGTCGCCGGTGGCCGATGGGTCATACAGACCAATGACAGTGTTGGTATTCCCCGTGTCGATAACAAGCAGCATGCTCTCGTCCTAGTGGTCGGCGGTAACTACGGGACCAATGTCGAGTCCGATATCAAGTACGGGAGCCGAATTGGTGAGTGCCCCAGAGGACATGAGATCGATACCTGCGTTGGCATAGCCCGCTACGGTTTCGAGTTTGATGCCGCCGGATGCCTCTAGCAACGGGCGCTTGGCACCAGCCGCAGCCATGGTGTCGGTGGTTGCGACGCACTCGCGGATTTGATCCGGGGTCATGTTGTCGAGCAACAGCAGATCGGCGCCAGCTTCGATGGCTTCGATCATCTGATCCAAGGTGTCGCACTCAACTTGGACGGTGCGCGCTGGCCAACAGTCGCGTGCGGCCTCGACGGCCTGAGTGACCGACATGCCGGTGAGGTGATTGTCTTTGATCATTACCCAATCGGACAGGTTGCCTCGGTGGTTGTGGCCACCTCCGGCTCGAACAGCCGCCTTTTCCAGCGAACGTAAGCCTGGGGTAGTTTTACGAGTGTCCCATATGCGAGCCTTGCCGTCCGCCTCGGCGACGAACAACGACACGCGCGTGGCGATGCCCGACAAATGGCCCATGAAATTTAGTGCGGTTCGTTCGGCCACCAGGATTGATGCCAATGGGCCGGCGGCAATGCCGATGACATCGCCGGGTTCAAGAATTGCACCATCACGCAGCAGCCATTGCAACTGGACCGATGGGTCGACCTGCGCAAAAGTCTCGCCTGCGCACGGGATGCCCGCAAGGCGGCCAGCCTCTCGGGCGGTGAATTGCGCCACGGTAGTTGCATCGGGTGGCAAGATGGCGGCCGTGAGATCGCCCAGCGGTGTGAGGTCTTCAGCTAGCGCCCGTTCGACCGCTGCACGGACATCACCCGCGGGCGGTTCGAGCAGTGCTGGACGCATTATCCAAGACCCCGCTGATCTTGTTTAAGCGCGGTATCAACCGTGAGGGCCGCGGCAATAACCATGAGGCGCAACGGGTCGGTTAGAGGTGCATGGACCTGCACAACGTAGTTGTCGGCCGTGGTGAACATGGTCTTGGCGAGACCTTCCCAAGTTTTTGTTACTCGTGCGACCTCGACCTCATTGCCATCCTTGATCGAAAAGTCCCA
>CAXMUI010000181.1:0-16142 GCA_964196475.1 uncultured Acidimicrobiia bacterium | reverse complement strand
TCAGGCAGAGGGAGAAACGGAGCCGTCATCCACCAGCGCCGCCGTCGCAAACCCCACCCCTGACGTATCGCCGTACGCCAAAGGAGCGGCCGTCGGGCAACAGCCCAGACAATTGCGCTCCATGAGGACGAATTCACGAGGCCACCGTACCCCCACAATTCGCGGCTCTGCCGATTGACCGAACGCCTGATCAACGAAGCAAAGAAGTAAAACAGTTTCGTGATCTGTCAGCCGCGGTCCACACGAATCCCCGATTGGGTAACCTTGCCGTCGATGGTCCTTCTTGGGGGTCAGAATCACAACGCACAGGAGAACAGTGTCCAATCAATCGGCAGCCACCCGCTCAGCCACATTTAGCGAGTTGTTCGAGTCCATTGCCAACAACATCGAATTGGCCATTCTTGGCAAAGCCGAGACCATCCGGCTCGTATTGCTCTGCCTGCTGAGCGAAGGGCATCTTCTACTCGAAGACTCACCCGGCGTTGGCAAGACGTCACTAGCGAAGGCAATCGGCCGGTCCATCGATGTCGAGGTCGGACGCATCCAGTTCACACCCGACCTGCTGCCCAGCGACGTAATCGGCATTTCGGTCTGGGACCGATCCACCTCGCAGTTTGATTTCCGACCAGGTCCCGTCTTCAACAGCATCGTCGTGGCCGATGAAATTAACCGCGCATCACCAAAGACCCAATCAGCCCTTCTCGAAGCCATGGCCGAACGCCAAGTAACCGTCGATCGAACCACCCACCCTCTCCCCCAACCTTTCCTCGTAATCGCCACCCAAAACCCACTCGAGCACGAAGGCACCTACCCGCTGCCCGAAAGTCAACTCGACCGGTTTTTGTTGCGCGTGTCTATTGGTTATCCAGCCCGCTCCGCAGAACTCGAAATCCTGGGATCGCAGCAGGCTGAATCGGCGCTTGACCGTCTCCGACCGGTTATCTCGACCGCGGAAATTCGCGGCATGATACGCGCGATTCGCAATGTACACGTCGCGCCCGAAATTAAGGGCTACCTCGTCGATCTTGCGGCCGCCACACGAAACCACCCCGGTCTTACGCTAGGGATGTCACCGCGTGCCACCATCAGTTTACAGCGCGTCGCACAAGCCCGAGCCGCAGCGGCTGGTCGAGATTTCGTTACCCCTGATGATGTCAAAGCGCTGGCATCCTTTGCGCTAGGCCACCGGGTAATTGCATCGCCGCAGGCGTACTCACGCGGCTTAACCCCAACCGACGTCGTCACCGAAATCGTGCAGACAGTCGCTGTGCCAACCGGTCACACCCGGTGACCACGAAGGGCCTAGCCACAATTGTGGTCGGCCTGCTCGGCATTGTCACCGGACGTCTGTTTGGCATCGTCGAATTAGTTATCGTCGGATTGTCCCTGCTTGCGGTGGTGTTTTTTGGCGCACTCATTGCCCTTGCACCACGGGGCCGTCTAGTCCCCGCTCGACGTCTACGACCGCAACGTGTCAGCGCCGGTCAAACCGCCCACGTCGACATCCGTATGCAGCAGGTCGGTCGTTTCTCCTCGGGGTTGTTACGCCTCAGCGACGATGTTGCCGGGACCGAGGGCGCCCTGATTCACGCCACCCCGATGCGGCGCAACCAACAACGCCAAGCCAGCTACCGCCTTCCTCCATCCGTGCGAGGCGTGCTAGCCGTGGGCCCGCTTGTAATCGAACGGCAAGATCCCTTCGGCCTAATACGGCGCCGGGTTGCGTGGCTCGACACCAGTGAACTCATCGTTCACCCTCACCACCAAGAAATAGCTCCACCCCCCCGCCCGCGCGCTAGCGACCTTGCCTCAGCGGTGGCCACACCCACTCAGGTTCGCGCCGGTGAGGACTTCCACGCCTTGCGCCCCTACGAACAAGGCGACGACCTTCGCCGTGTTCACTGGAGGGCGACAGCCCGTCATGACGATCTCATGATCCGTGAGCACGACGACTCCCGCGAAGGACGCACCACCGTTCTGGTCGATGTACGCGAGTTCACCGTGACCCCCGATGCATTAGAGGAACTCCTCAGTGCTGCCGCCAGCGTCCTCATAGCGGCTACCACCCGCGGCGACGACGTAGCGCTTCTAACCACCGATGGTTCCGGACCGTTCGAAGCTCTCGACCGCAAAGGTCTCGGACCGCTTCTCGATGCGCTAGCTCGGGTATCGCTCGTGCGCGACATTTCGACGCTGGACCGCTCACGCGAAGCCCTGCGCCGGAGCCAACGATCAGGCACACTCGTCACCTTGTTGGGAGCGGCCGGCGTTGACAATGAAAGTGACCTGGCCACAGGCTTCCAAGCCCACCTTCCCTTCCGATTCGGCAAGTCCAGCACCCACCCTCATGGCATCGTCGGCAACTTTACGACCCAATGGACCAACCTGCTTACCGAACGCGCTGTGCTAGGTCGCTGATGAAAGATACACAATCTCCAACTGACCGGACACCCACCGACTACACGGCCACACTGCTCGCCGAACTCACCTTGCTGGGCGCAACCTTGGCAGCCATTGCCAGCTTCGAACGGGTATTTGCCACAACCTCATGGCGTGGCGAACTTTTCTTGTTGGCAGTCCTGGGCCACATACTCGCTGGCATCGTCCGTCGTTTGCCGCTTCCGCCGTGGGCGGCCACTGGTCTTTACTTTGCCAGCGGGTTAGTTGTGCTCACACACACCTATGCCGCCGAGACGACCCGCTGGCAAGTTCCCACCCGAACTAGTTTGTCCACCCTCCAGCAGATCATCACCGACTCCACGACCGAGTTCGCTGATGCCATTGCCCCAACCGCACCGACCACTGCCTTCCTTCTCCTGAGCAGTGCCGCTTTATGGCTACTCATCGGTGCCGCCGACACTGCCGCTTTTCGCGCCAAATCAATCGCAGCGGCCCTGGCTCCTCACTTGGCAATCATTGTATTTATCTCCGGGTTCGGGGTTACGGACCGGCGCTACACACTCACTGCACTAGCGCTCGCGGCCGGTCTCTTATTCGCGGTGGTCCATCGCAGCACTGTCCAAGCTCGCGACCTTGTCTGGTTGGGGTCTTCTACCGATGCCCATTTGACGGTCGCCCGCATCGCGGCCCCCGTGGCCATAGTGGCCGGCCTGGCCGGGTTCGCCGCCATCCCGATCGTTCCTGGCGCCGACAATGCGCTCGTCGAAATTGGCTCCAGCAACGGTGGCGCCGCTGCGCGAGTTGTGATCAGCCCGCTGGTCGACATCCGCGGTCGGATTGTCACCCAACAAGACGTCGAAGTTTTCCAGGTCCGCTCCAACGAACCGTCTTACTGGCGCCTCACCGCACTCGACACCTTCAACGGCACAGTCTGGAGCAGTCGGGCGGACTACAACGGAGCCGAAGGAGCACTCGACGTCGTTATAGAGTCCGGAACAGACCAAGTCACGATCTCCCAACAGTTCTCCATCGAATCGCTCGGAGCAGTTTGGTTGCCCGCGGCGTTTCAGGCCGCCAATCTCGACGATGTAGTCGGGGCTGACGTTTCTTGGGAGGCCAATTCGGCCACGCTCATTGTTCGCAACGAAACCCCCAGCGGCACCTCCGATGACATTACCTACACGGTGGTTTCCCAGAAACCCAGCTACGACGTTGCCCAATTGGCATCCAGTCAAGCGGGGTACCCAGCAGACCTCGCAGAATACATCGAACTCCCCGACGGCTTCAGTCCGCTAGCACAGCAAACTGCTCGCGACGTCACTAGCAATGCATCGACCCCATATACGCAGGCCCTCGCGCTGCAAAGTTACTTTCGCGATTTCGACTACGACATCGACGTGGCAGCAGGACACAGTGCGGCGCGCATCGATGATTTCCTGACTCTGCAAATCGGCTATTGCGAACAGTTCGCTGGATCATTTGCCGCCATGGCTCGAAGCCTGGGCTTACCCGCCCGAGTGGCGGTTGGTTTCACACAAGGCGATAGCGATCCGAACGATCCCACGCTCTACCGCGTACGGGGCGAACATGCCCATGCGTGGCCTGAGGTATTCATCGCCAATGCAGGGTGGGTTGCTTTTGAACCTACACCAGGCCGCGGCCGACCTGGGGCCGAGGCCTACACCAATGTGACGCCAGAACAAGATGAAACTGGTCCCTCAGAAGCCGTCGACCTTGATGGTCAGTCTGCGGCTATTCCGTTAAACGACTCTCCTACCCCTGAAGACGACCGCCCGCTCATCGACGAAGAAATTGCATCGGCCGCTAACGCAAACACCAGCGAGTTCGCGATCTCTCAGCCAGTAAAAATCGGCGCCCTCTTGGTCACCGTTCTCGGGGCCATCGTGAGTGCGATTCCGTACCTACGGCGTCGTCTGCGCCAACGAAGGCTGTCCACAATCCCCGACGCTCAAGCCCGGCGGATCCTCGGCGCTTGGGACCAAGCCACCAACGCACTGCTACCGCTTGGGCTGCGTCAGCAACAGGCAGAGACCACCACCGAGTTTGCCACCCGATCCCAACCGGTGCTGACCGACCATAAAGCCATCGAACATTTAGCAACTATTACGAATCTCGTTCGGTATAGCTCAATTGACCCTGATGCTCAACAAACCCGCGAAGCCGAAACAGCTGCTGGCATCATCGTTGCCGAGGTGCGCGAGAAAACCAATCCGATGCAGCGACTGAAAGCCGAACTTAGCTTGCCGAAACTACGACGCTGAGGGAGGCGGTGGTCCGTCTTGAGGGCCGAACCGACCTCGAAGGCGAGCGCTATTCGCTCCAGCGAAGCCACCGGCTGAACGTCGTTTGAGCGCTTGACTGAACTGATCAACGCTAACTTTGCCAAGCTGACGCAGGCTGCGTTCAACGAAATAGACCGCTACCAACATGATGACAAAACCGGCAAACGCCAACAAATACGATCTGGTCAACGTAACCAGCATCATCGCGAGGCCCAGCAATACTCCGAGCGTGGCCCAGCGCAGCACGCGGGCAGAGTCGGAATAAACGGTGGTGGAGGAAACCTCGCGCGCAAGATCGGGATCAGTAACGTAGAGCTGATCTTCAATCTCGGACAGGATCCGTTTTTCGTTGTCTGACAATGGCACGCCTTAAGTTTCGCACACCAGGAGCGCTACAACAACGCGCAAGGCGTACTAAACGCTCGGACCCCACTGTTGTTGCCCTTTTTCTTTGACGCGAAGGTGGCCATCTTCGGCCAAAACCGCCGGGCCGATAGCACCTGAACCAAATCGATCACGAATTTCATCGACCGTCCGCTCGGCCTCATCCCAAAGATCGACCTCTTCACCCAGGCGGAGTTGACGAGAACCGTCGCCCCCAAGATTGGTCACACCAACACCCAAGAGCCGCACACCCGGTTTAATTTCAACCTTGGCCAGGAGCTGCTTTGCCTCCCGAGCAATGGTGCGGCCGCTATCAGTGCTGTGATCGATAGTGATCGAGCGACTCAGCGTCGTGAAATCCAGGTACCGGACCTTGATATTGATGGTCCGGCCCTGATGACTTCCCACACTAAGCCGGCGACCAACCGCATCGGCCATCCGCACAAGTTCGCATTCGAGTTGCTCGCGATCATGAATGTCGGTCGAGAAGGTTTCTTCGTGACTAACCGATTTAAGTTCCTGGTCGGGAACAACGGCTCGAGTGTCGATCCCGTTGGCAAGGTCGTGAAGGTGTTGACCGGCGGCCTGACCGACACAGTTGACTACGGCGGTAACCGGTAGCGCCGCCAGTTCACCGACGGTATCGATTCCGAGCCGATCCAACTTGGCTCGGGTCTTCGGCCCAACACCCCACAGGTCACGAAGCGGCAATGGATGCAGAAACGCCAACTCTTCGCTGGGCGGCACCACCAGCACACCATGCCCCGGAATTGGACCAGTGGCCGATGCCTTTGGCTTGGCTTTACCCGACGCGAGTTTCGAAATAAACTTCTTGGCGCTTACCCCTACGGTGCAAGGCAAGTGTTCTTGTTCGAGGACCTGAGCTCGAATCGAATCAGCGATTTGGCGAGTGCTACCCAGAAGTTTGCGACTTCCGGTGACGTCGAGAAAAGCTTCATCCAGCGAAAGCGGTTCGACCAACGGCGTGTGCGACCGAAAGATCTCCATCAGGCGACGACTGACGTCACTATAAATTCCGTGGTCCCCCGACAAAAATGTCAAGTCAGGACACATCCTTTTCGCCTTTACCGACGACATAGCCGAATGAACGCCATATGCCCGAGCTTCGTAAGAAGCTGCGGCGATGACACCTCTCTCGCCTGCCCCACCGACAACCACCGGTTGACCACGCAGTTCGGGGCGGCTGATTAGCTCCACGGACACAAAGAACGCGTCCATATCAACGTGCAAAATTCGGCGGACCTCCGCGCTCATCGGACTGCCGCTGTGCGGTGAGGTGCCGTCGTGTTCCGGCCGGTTGTGCGCTGGGGAACCATCAACGCTCAGAGTAGCCTCAGAGTGTGACCAATTCCGTACCCGACTCACCGCTGACGTCTGCTGCACCTCCCGTTTGGATCCGCTGGGTAGCTTTCACCTCGATTCTGATTGGCGGGGCTTGCGGCGCGATGATCGGGTACGGCTTCACCGATCTTCAGTGCACCGGCAATTGCCAGGGTTGGCTCAGCGCCGGAACCATAATCGGTGCTGTGTGCGGAGCGGTGGGCGTCGCAATTGTGGCCGTGCTCGCTTTGCGGGCCATGGACGAATGGGAGTCCATAAAGGTCACTGGCAGTACCCGACGCAACACACGTCGATGAAAGATGACGCCCAACTTCTAAAGGTTGCCGTTACCGCTGCTCATGACGCCGGTCACTATGCCCAAGAGATGGCCGCCGTTGGCTTCAGTGTCGACAACAAAACCGACGCCTCAAATCTGGTGACCGAGGTCGATCGAGAGTGTGAGCGACGTATCGTCGAGCATCTGCTAGCCGACGACCCCACCGCGAACATCATCGGCGAAGAGGGTGCTGACCATTCCGGATCCTCTCCGGTCACGTGGTACATCGACCCCATTGATGGCACCAGCAACTATGTCTATGGACAACCCGGCTATTGCGTGTCCATAGCGGCATCAATTGACGGTGTGCCCACCCTGGGAGTCGTGTTTGACCCCTCTCATAACGAAACCTTCACCGCAATTGCAGGCCAGGGGGCATTTCGCAACAACGAGCTTATTTCGGTTCGCACCACTACGGACTTGCTTGGCGCAATCGTCGCCACCGGCTTCGCCTATGACCGTTCGATCCGGTTCCATCAAGGAACTGTGGTTCGCGACCTTCTCGCGCATATCGGGAACATGCGTCGCTTCGGTGCCGCCGCGCTGGACCTCTGTTGGGTGGGTTGCGGGCGTCTCGATGCCTACTACGAAATTGGGCTCAACACTTGGGACTACATGGCCGGTGCGCTCATTGCTTCGGAGGCCGGGGCCATCGTCGATGACCTCCGATTCGGCCCTCCCACTTCCACATTCACCTTTGCGTCCGCCCCATCGATTGAACCCCAACTACGACAACTCCTCGTCAGTTTGAGTGCTGACATCGCATAGGTTTCTAAAAAATCTGCGTCATGATCTGCACTGCGGCTCAGAATGAGGCACCATTCACGTAATGAGTACGCAAATTCTCTACGTCGAAGATGACGAACGCATCGGCATGTCGGTCAAGCTTGCCCTCGAAGACGAGGGTTGGCACGTAAACCTAGCGAGCAACGGCGAAGACGCCCTGCTGTCGTTTCGCCGCGAACCAGCCGACGTCGTACTCATTGACATCATGTTGCCGGGCATCGACGGATTCGAGGTCTGTCGCTCGCTGCGCAAAGAAAGCGATGTCCCGATTGTCATGGTCACCGCCCGCGACGACACTCACGACGTCGTCGCCGGTCTCGAGGCCGGAGCAGACGACTACCTCACTAAACCCCATGCGCCCAAGGAACTCTCCGCCCGAATCCGTGCGCTTCTCCGACGCTCCCGAGCCACCGAGCAGGGTGTCACTCATATGAGCTTTGGCGACCTCGAAATAATCCCCGAGGAAGGTCGCGTCATGCTCGGTGACAAGGAAATCCATCTCACCAAAACCGAGTTTCGCCTCCTCGTCGAACTGGCCTCCAGCCCTGGTCGTGTATTCTCCCGAGAAGTTCTGCTCGAACGAGTGTGGGGCTACGACTATTTTGGCGATGGCCGCCTGGTCGACGTCCATGTTCGCCGACTCCGCACCAAAATCGAAAGCGATGCCGCCAACCCGCGCCACGTAGTTACGGTCCGCGGGCTTGGCTACAAGCTCCTGCCCTAGGAACCCGTGTCCGCAGCGGTAGCCACCGAAAACGAATCGGCGCCCCACGGCCACCGCATTGGCCTGCGCAACCGAGTCATCACGGGCTTTGTGATCGGCGCTTTGTTCCTATCGATCTTGCTGGCCGGGGTCGCCTTCACACTTACCCGAAGCAATCTTCTCAACGTCCGTGAATCCACCGGGATCGGGCTTGCGGGCCGAAATGCTGTTCTCGTTGGCCAACAGTTGAACGTCGAAGAAGCCAATGCCGAAGAGATCTTGCTTGATCTTTCCACACCGATCGGCTCAATTGCATTGTTAAAAGTTAACGGCGAGTGGCTGTTGGCCGACGCACCGAGCTTTGCCGACACCGACATCGATTCTAAACTCCTCGCGGCCCTTGATCAAGGCACCCCCAATCAGATGCGTTACAAAGTCGGGGCCATTCCTTATTTGGTCGTAGGTTTTCCGCTGCCTGACGCCGAAGCGGTGTACGTCGAAGCCGTTCCGCTCGATGACATTGAAGAAACGCTCAATTCGTTGGGAATCGCACTCGCGGGTGGTGCGGCCATTACGGTTCTCGCAGCCGCAGCGCTTGGCGTCTGGGCTGCTCGTCGGGTGCTGTCACCACTCGATGAAATTGGTATGGCGGCTGCGGCCATCGCCGACGGCGACCTCAACACCCGCCTAATCGACGAAGGTGACCAAGACCTGCGCCGGTTGACGACATCATTCAATTTCATGGCGACGTCATTGCAAGAAAGAATCGAGCGCGATGCCCGGTTTGCGTCTGAGGTAAGCCACGAACTTCGATCCCCGCTTATGACCCTTTCCGCATCTGTTGAAGTGCTGGGTAACCAACGTGAGAACATGCCCGAGCGGGCCCAAACAGCGCTCGAATTACTCGAAACTGACCTTGACCGATTCGAGCAACTGGTCGAAGACCTTCTGGAAATCTCCCGTTTCGATGTGGGCATCGTGGCGTTACAACCCAGTCGGTTCGAAGTAGTCGAATTCGTCCGCCAAGCCATTCGGCTCACTGGCACCGAGACCCCGATTACCTACGATGACGATGTCGGCGGCACCATTATCGAGGCTGACAAGCGCCGGTTGGCACGGGTCATTGCCAACCTGGTCGACAATGCGGCCAAATACGCGGGAGGTGCGACAGTACTCCACATAGCCGTTCACGATGACGAGATCGAATTTGCCATCATCGACGATGGGCCTGGGGTCCCAGAATCAGAACGACTAGCCATATTTGACCGTTTCTCCCGCGGACTCGAGGGCGGCCGGCGAGGAGCGGGTACCGGCGTTGGCCTCGGCCTCGCCCTGGTCGCTGAACACATGAACTTGCACCAAGGGTCGGTCTATGTAACCGATCGCGTCGATGGGCAAAGCGGATCGCGGTTCGTCGTCACAATCCCTGGAGCCATAAAATGAAACGCTTTGTCGCGACCGTGCTCGCTCTGGTTCTCACCGCTGGTGCCTGTGGCGTACCAACCGACGCGAACCCTCGGGAGGTAAGCATTGCTGACCTCCCGACCGGCCTCGCACCTGAAACGAACGCAACCGAAGAGCCCGAGCCAGCCGGTATCCCGGTCAATATTTTTCTCATAGGTGCCGACGATCGCCTTGTTTCGGCTACACGCGAGGCAGCGGCAGACACTGTGTCCGTAATCGAATCGGTCATCGGCACCAGAAATCCTGAGGAATTCGACAACCTGTTAGAGGTGGAGCAGCTTCGAAGCTTCATTCCACGAGACACCATCGTCATTAGTGCCGAGACCGTCTTCGTGGATGGCGAGTCGCCAAAGGACATCTTGATACTCAACCTGGGCTCGGACGGTTTCTTCCAAATGAAGGAAGGCGACCTCAAGTTGTTGGCCCTTGCACAAATTGTCTATACCGCCGTCGGGCTTGGGTCAGTTGATGGCGTGTTGCTGCAAAACGACGGTGATCCGCGAGCACTCCCCACCGACACGGGCACCAAGGACAAAGACACGCCGGTCAATACCGAGGACTACGCCTCACTGGCGTAAATACTGGGACGCGTTCTCGCGAACGGGTACCAATCGGGCGCTAGCCAAAGAATGTCTTGGCAACATCCCACAACTGCGGATCGATGGTCTTGAGTTCGCCCACAGCGTCGTCCAGACTGACTGTCGTCATACCCGCGTTTTGGAAGGAAACCATCCGGCCAAAGTCCCCACGATGTACAGCATCAATAGCTGCAACGCCGTACCAGGTGCACAACACCCGATCGAACGCTGACGGCGTGCCGCCACGCTGCACGTATCCCAACACGGTCACTCGCGTCTCGTAGCCGGTTAGTTTTTCGATCTCCGCAGCCACGGTTGCGCCAATCCCGCCGAGACGCTGGTGCCCGTAGATATCGATTTCGGGCTCGACAACATCGAGGGTGCCAGGTTTCGGTAACGCGCCCTCAGCAACTACCACAATGGAAGCAAAGCGCCCCTTCTGGTGTCGTCGTTGAATGGACGCGGCAACTTCGGCGATATCAAACGGTTCTTCGGGGACCAGGGTGACGGTCGCCCCTCCCGCTAGGCCGGCCCACATCGCGATGTGTCCGACATGGCGGCCCATGACCTCAAGAACCATCACCCGGTCGTGAGATTCGGCTGTGGAGTGCAAGCGATCCACCGCGTCGGCGGCGATCTCAACGGCAGTCATGAAACCGAAAGTTATATCGGTTGCACTGATGTCGTTGTCGATTGTTTTAGGGATTCCGATGACCTTGATAACCCCTTCGTCGTGCAAACGACGCGCACAAGACAGCGTGCCTTCGCCGCCGATAACGATCATCGCATCAAGCTTTTGATCAGCAATGGTCGCAGCAATCTTGTCGACGCCATCTTCTTGCATCCAGGGATGCACGCGCGAGGTGCCTAATACGGTTCCACCGCGCGTTAGCGTGCCGCGCATTGAGGCGACGCTCAGTTCTACGGTTTCGTTATTGATGACGCCCTTCCAGCCGTCACGAAAACCAATTATCTCGTCACCATAAGCAACCTCGGCCTTACGTACTACGCCTCGCATCACGGCATTGAGGCCGGGGCAATCGCCACCGCCAGTTAGAACACCAACACGCATAGCACACCTTTCGAAACCAGTCGATGCCCAATATGCCGGAATCTCAAGCCGTTCGCGCTCGTTCTTCGCAACTTTGTGGTCTACGGTCCGTGGGTGAGCAAAACTCCCTCCCCGGCAAAAACTGACGACCACATAATTGCCATTGATGCAGGCACCACGGGCGTTCGCGCCATTGCCTTTACCCATGACGGCAACCCACTAGCAAGCGCGTACCGCGAATTCACCCAATACTTTCCAGAACCAGGGTGGGTTGAGCATGATGCGTCAGAAATTTGGGCGGTAACGGTCGAGGTGCTAACCGATGTTGTCACCCAGGTCGGCCAGCCCGCCGCTATCGGAATCACCAACCAACGCGAGACCGCCGTCGTGTGGGACAAACGGACCGGATTGCCTCGTCACCGTGCCATTGTGTGGCAAGACCGCCGAACCGCAGCGACCTGCGATGCCATGGCCGAAGCCGGCCACCTGCCTTTGGTACGCGCCCAGACAGGACTGGTTCTCGATCCCTACTTCTCGGCTTCGAAACTGCACTGGCTGCTCACCAAAGGCGGTGTAACCGACGATGCCGACCTTGCTTTCGGCACGGTTGATTCCTGGCTCATTTGGAATCTCACCAACGGAACCGAGCACATCACCGACACCACTAATGCCAGCCGTACCGCACTTTTTGACATCACAACGATGGCATGGAGTCCGCAACTCCTCGAACTGTGGGGCGTTCCACCACGTTGTTTACCTGAGGTCCGGCCGTCGAGTGGCCACTTTGGTGACGTGGCCGCCGGACTCCCAGTCGCCGAGGGAACCCCCATCACCGGAGTAGCCGGAGACCAGCACGCCGCCCTTTTTGGACAAGCCTGTTTCGCCGTCGGCGACGCCAAGAACACCTACGGCACCGGCTCATTTCTCCTAATGAACGTCGGGGAAACATGCCCCGAGCCTGTCACCGGATTACTCACCACCGTTGCCTGGTCCATTGAAATTGACGGCATCCCTCACCATACCTATGCCCTCGAAGGTGCCATCTTTGTCACCGGGGCCGCGGTGCAGTGGTTACGCGACGGACTCGGCATCATTGACCAGGCCAGTGATCTCGAAGACCTTGCTAAGCAATGCGAATCATCGGACGGTGTTGTGCTGGTCCCGGCCTTTACTGGGCTGGGCAGTCCCTGGTGGGATCCATATGCCCGTGGCACGATTACTGGACTTACTCGGGGATCAGGCCGCCCACAGATTGCACGGGCCGTAATCGACGCAATGGTCCATCAAACCCGAGATGTTGTCGACGCGATGACAAGCGCCTCTGGCACGACGTTGCGACGTTTACGGGTCGATGGTGGTGCCAGCACGATGAACACCATGCTGCAGCAGCAAGCCGACCAACTCGGCGTTCAGGTCGTTCGTCCTGTCGTGCAAGAAACGACTGCTTTAGGAGCGGCCTACCTTGCTGGTCTCGCCGTGGGTTTCTGGAACTCAACTGACGACATCGAGACAAATTGGAAGGTTGATGTGGTGGTTGAGCCAGCGGGCGACCGTAAGGCGCTCGATGCAACTCATGCACAATGGCACCGCGGCGTAGAACGCTCGCTCAATTGGGCCAGCGAATAGCCAGCGGTCCTTCGGGCTAAAGAACGTCGCGCAAATTACGGACGGCTTGATTGATGCGCTGTTCGTTTTCGACGAGCGCGAAGCGAACAAAACCTTCGCCGCCAGCGCCAAAACCAACGCCCGGTGACACCGCGACGTTAGCCTTTTTTACCAAAAAGGAAGCAAATTCGATCGAACCCATATGGCTGTAGGCCTCAGGAATTGGAACCCAAGCAAACATGGTGCCCATAGGTGGTTCCATTTCCCAGCCAATGCGGTTGAGACCTTCGCTGAGGGCGTCGCGGCGAGTCTGGTAGATCTCGTTTACTAGCGCAGGATGCTCCGGTGCCTCGTTCATCGTGACCGTGGCGGCGATCTGGATTGGCTGGAATGAGCCGTAGTCGAGATAAGACTTAAGTTTGGCCAGTGCCGCAATGATCTCGGGGTTACCGGCCATAAACGCCATCCGCCAACCAGCCATCGAAAAGCTTTTTGTCATCGAGTACAACTCGACCGCTACATCCTTGGCCCCGGGAACCTGCAATATCGATGGTGGTCGGTACCCATCGAACCCAAGATCGGCATAGGCGTTGTCGTGTACCAACACGACATCCTTTTCCTTCGCAAATGCAACCATCTTGGTCATGAAGTCGAGGTCGACACACGTGGTGGTGGGATTATGGGGAAACGACAACAAGATGACTCGAGGTTTGGGCCACGAATATTCCCAACGCTCGCGCATGTTCTGAAAGAAGTCGACATCGGTTCCCAAAGGAATCTCGCGCACCTCAGCGCCCGCAAACAACGGCGCATACAAATGGATGGGATACGACGGTGACGGCACCAACACGGCGTCGCCAGGTTGAGCCAAAACCCACATTAGGTGAGAGAGGCCTTCCTTGGCCCCCATCGTGTTGATGATTTCTGTATCGGGG
The DNA here is from genome assembly GCA_964196475.1 of uncultured Acidimicrobiia bacterium. GTDB lineage: Bacteria > Actinomycetota > Acidimicrobiia > Acidimicrobiales > JAHEJN01 > CAWKZT01. The sequence continues at coordinate 2,255 of CAXMUI010000181.1, read as the reverse complement.
TCGAGTTCGACATCGAAGCGGCGCTTGTACAGGTCGGCAAAGGCCTGACGAAGCTTGGGTATGCCTCGACTGGACGAGTATCGGTGATTTCGCGGGTTGTGCACGGCCTCGGCCAGTTTGTCGACCGCTACGTCAGGGGATGGCAAATCGGGGTTTCCGAACCCCAGGTCAATTACGTCTTCTCCCGCTCGACGGGCCTCGACCTTCAACGTATCGATAATGGTGAACACGTAGGGCGGCAGCGAAGTGATGCGGCGAAATTCCATGGCCCAAGGCTAGAGCAACGAAGGGCCCGTCACGATCCAATTTGCCGGCGAATTATTTGGGATTGGTTTCCATGTTCAGCCAGCAACGGGCGATTCGGCCCGGGATTTGAGACCCTGCAACGCAGCGCGCACAATGCGCGCTTCGCCGCGACGACGCATGAAGCCCGGAATGGGCATGCGCATGTCAACGCTGAGGTGATAGGTGACCTCGGTGGAATTGACATTGCCATACGTTGGTTCGAGAAGGTATTCGCCGTCCATGCGACTTACGACGTCACCCTCGACGAGTCGCCAGGCAACACGAAGCGGACTGGTGCCGTAGTAGTACCGCAGCACATAACTCACGCTGCGGCCCATAGCAGCGGCGCGGAAGGCAACTAAACCGGGACGGCCAGAATCGTCGGCTTGTTGAATATCGACTTGCTTAACATCGCCCGCCCATTCGGGATATCGGGCGACATCGACAATGACATCAAACACCCGTTGAGGCGATGCGTCGATGGTGATGCGTTGGGTGGTCTGCTCAGGCACTGGCGGAACCCTTTCCGGTTGCTTTGCGCTTCGTACGGAGAACCGTACGTGTTCGGTAGTCGGCATGCTCGGCGCTCCACCGACCAGTAACTCCTAGACCGAACACTGGGACCAGGATACCGAATGCCAGCGAAGTGAACGGACGAATACTGGCAGTTGTAACACCAATGGCAATTTGGGCCATCAAAGCACCGAAGAAGTGGAGCTTTACGACCCCGGGAGCAACCTTGCCAGCTAGAAAATAGACCTCGACGACGGCCACTTCTTCTAAGCGACTGCGGTCCGCAGACAAGAAGAAGGCCCACATAAACAAAATTGCACCTACACCGAACAATGCAAGCGCGACGACTAGAGCAGACATCTCGAGTGCGTCAGGACCCCACGTAGCGCCAAATGCGGTAATACCAAATAGCGCAGTAGCGAGCCAAGAAAATCGTACCCAAGACACCGCCGAAGGAGGCAGTGCCCCGAACCTGGACGGCCCACCCGAGGTCGGCGCGGCCTCTTCAAAGTCTTCATCCTGTGAGTCAGCAGGGTCAGCCGAATCAAACCGGTCAGCTGGATCTAACGAGTCAGCAACGTTCACGGTCACATCTTACGAACTCTCGCCTACTCCCCCGCAATTACTCGTTCTCGGTGTGTGGGCAGTGCGTTCCGCACTGCCCACACACCGAGAACGAAGAGTTAGAAGAGTTAGGGGTGGCTACAGACCGGTGGTGCCATCGACCGAGTGGATTGCGGTTAGCAATCGATTTGCTAGGAGGTCGTAAGAAAAATCTTGCACTGCTCGTTTGCGACCGGCCACGGCCATCTTCTTGCGCAATTTGGGGTCATCGATCAGCGTCTGAAGCGCCGCGGCAATCTGATCCACGTTGGTTGGGTCATCGACCACGAACCCAGATTCGCCATGGGCTACCGCTTCGGCTGCTCCTCCACTGTTGCCGGCGACCTGTGGGGTGCCCGCGGCAGCGGATTCGAGAAACACGATGCCGAAACCTTCTTGCTCGAGTCCCCCTAGGCGGTTGTGACACAGCATGGCTGAAATATCTGCGCAGGCGTAGTAATCGACAAGGTCTTGATCATCTACTCGTCCGGTCAGGCGTACATTGGCTGACGATTGATTAGCAAGCTTCTGAAGTCGGTTTTGTTCGCGTCCAGTACCAACAATGACTACTTCGATCGGCTGATCTGCTGTGGTGCGCAGCTTCTCCGCCGCTGCAATCAACAGATGAAAACCCTTACGAGGAACCAGGCGACTGATACCAACGATCACAATGGCGTCTTCATCCAGGCCGAGGCGCCGTCGGGCAGCAGGCACGGCCGTGTCGGGCATCGGTACAAATCGATCGACGTCGACTCCGGGTGGCACATAAACCGTCGGTGGCAGGGCTCCAGCGCAACGCTTGGCCTCGGTCTCGGCGTACTTGCTGGCGGAAATGATCAGCGCCGCGTCGCGCA
>CAXMUI010000180.1:0-3984 GCA_964196475.1 uncultured Acidimicrobiia bacterium | reverse complement strand
CCATCGTCGAGGGTGAGCACACCAACATCAAAGTCACTTGGCCCGACGACTTCGCGAAGGCCGAATCGATCCTCGACGGTCAAAATACCCCGCTAGTCTCAACGCTCGTGGATCACGACGACACCGAACCGCAGCACAACGCTGTTCCGCCCTCGGGCGATGACCCGGGTTCAGCAACGCCTGAGGTTGGTACGGTTTCTGCCGCGGGGTCAGAAATCGACCTGTCCGTCCTGATAGCAGCCGAGAGCGAACTTGACGACATCGAGGCCGCCATGCGTTGCGTGGCGATCGCGGGCACAGCGCACGATCCAGCCTGCACCGCCGCTATTGCCGATGGCACCTTGGCTGACCGTCCGGCGCTGGCCCGTTGCGTGGCCGCTAAACAAGACTGATCAATTTCTAAATCTGATCCGGCACCGTTGCTTCGACCGAGTCAGGGTCAATGAGCAGCACGCGTTCGCCCGCCTCGATCTTCTCGGGTGATAGCTCGATCCATCTGCCGCCAAGGTTGGGCATGCGCTCGAACGGCATCCCGGCCAATGCCTCGACGTTGTAGATCACGCCGGCATGCACCACAACTAGTCCAGTGCCGCCCGCTAGCTGAGCCGACAGACGGGCGAGCGCTGAAATAGCGCGCTCGCTGACGGAATCGTCACCTTCGTAACCAGGCGGCCAGCGGTTATCGGCGAGATAGCCCGGCCATTGGGCCTCGATCTCGTCTTTAGTGAGGCCTTGCCATTCGCCCGCGTCGCGTTCGCGGAGCTCGGGTTCGACCAGCACAGGACCCACACCAATAGTGTTGGCAATGATCTCGGCGGTGTGGTTGGCACGCTGCAAATTGGATGAAGCGATGAGGTCGAACATCCCTAGAGAACGGGCCGCGGTTTGGGCTTGGTGGATGCCAAGGTCGGTGAGGGGTGGGTCGGCTATACCTTGCCAACGACCCGTCGCATTCCACTCTGACTGTCCATGACGGACCAACAACAATTTGCTCACAGGTCGAAAACCTTAGCGGCGGATGGGGTTACTTCACGAGGGTGAGCATTGGCCGAGTGCAGCATGGGACGAGTACATTGCAGCAATGGCCACCCTTCGACTGTTTGCATCTATCCGTGAGGCCGCAGGGACGGGCAAAGCGACGTTCGACGAGGACTCAGTGGGTGCCGTAATCGACGCGGCATGTGGCGTCTACGGCACGACATTTGCCGAGCATGTACCAACCTGTCGAATATGGGTAAATGGTGAGCCGGCCGACCGCGACCTTGGGGTTGGTGTGGCTGACGAGGTTGCGCTTTTGCCGCCGGTTTCCGGCGGCTGAGTCTTCGCGCTGTACTATCGCCTTTATGGGTATTGATATCAAACGTTTCCTCGCTGAGGAATACCTCGCTGGTCTCGCCGAAAAGTCGCTAGCTGATGTTCGCACCATGCGCGACGATGCGCAGTCGGTCGAGAACGCTCTTTCGTTGGTGCGTCGGGTTATTCATGGTCGCCTCGACATCGTGGGCAGCGAAGTAGCCCGACGGGCCGAGAATGGCGAAGTTCTCGATTTGGGCGACTTGATTCACTCTCTTCCGTCGCTGCTTTCCGATGGCGGTCAAGTTGGTGGCGGCATCCCGCGCCCTCCCCAGTCGATTTCCGTTTCCGATGTTGCCGATGAACTCATGGCCGACCTGGATTCGGTGGCCGACCCCAGCCGTCTGGGCAATCTCAATGGCGTCACCGAGGTTGACTTGGCTGATCTCGTAAAGGTGTTGGGTGCCTACGAAGTGAACGTTTCTCAAGAACGACGCCACATGCACGATGTCATCGACGAACTACAAAGCGACATTATTCGTCGTTACACAACGGGCGAAGCTTCGGTCGATACGTTGCTCGATCAGTAGACCCACTATCTGTTTTTCGTACTGGCTCTGGAGTAAATTCCGTTTCGGCGCCGGCCAGAACTATCCTGGGAGGTATGGCTGAACAGATCGGACGATGGGCTGACGTTGGGGCGTTCATCCGCGAGCAGCGCGGCACCGCCGAGATGTCGCTACGCAAGCTCTCCGATCTTGCTGGCGTGTCAAATCCGTATCTCAGTCAGATTGAACGAGGTCTACGGAAACCTTCGGCTGACATCCTTAACCAAATTGCCCGTGCCCTTGAAATTTCATCGGAGACGCTGTACATCCGGGCCGGAATTCTCGAAGAACGTGAGGGTCAACAGGCCACGGTTGCCGAGGCTGTTCGCGCTGATGACGTGCTCAATGATGAACAAAAACGCAGCCTTCTGCGCGTCTACGATTCCTTCGTTGCCGAAGCTAACCGGGGTGATTAAATCGTGAGTCGATCTCACGCAGCCGTTCTCTCGCTGCACACTTCACCATTGGCGCAGCCGGGGTCCGGTGATAGCGGAGGGATGAACGTCTACGTTCGTGAACTCGTCGCCGGTTTGGCGCACAGTGGTGTTGATTGCTCTGTGTATGTGCGTCGTTGGTCGACCGACTTGCCGCGAGAGGTCGAGGTGGAACCTGGAGTACGCGTGGTCCACATCGATGCCGGGGCCATGGATCTTCAAAAGGATGCGCTGTACGACATCGTCGATGATTTCGTCGACGGTGTGAAGGCCGATTTGGTGGCACATCCAGCCGATGTGGTGCACGCGAACTATTGGTTGTCCGGTGTCGCTGGTCATCGTCTGAAGCACGAACTAGGGATCCCGTTGGTCTCGACGTTTCATACGTTGGCCCGCGTGAAGGCAGCAACTGGCGACTACGAGCCGCAGCGTCGAATCGACGCCGAAGCCGAAGTAATTCAGTGCTCCGACATCGTCACTGCTTCATGCCAGCCTGAACGCAATCAGCTCATTGACCTTTACAACACGCCAGCTGATCGCATTCGAACGGTCACCCCCGGAGTGGAGCATGCGCTCTTTTCGCCGGGCAATCGTGAGGGAGCGAGACGAGCGTTAGAGCTTGGTACAGGTCCGCATGTGCTATTCGTTGGTCGCATTCAACCGCTCAAGGGCGTCGATGTTGCGGTCGGAGCATTTGCCGAACTCGACCGTGACGATGCCACCTTGCTCATCGTTGGTGGTGCTAGTGGAGAGGAGGGTGACACCGAGGTCCAACGGATCGAGCGGATGATCGCCGATCTGGGAATCGGCCATCAGGTTCATTTCGTTCCGCCGCAACCGCATCACCGGCTAAGCACCTACTACCGGGCCTCCGACATCGTGCTTATGCCCAGTCGAAGCGAGTCATTCGGTTTGGTTGCCCTCGAGGCTGCTGCGTGTGGAATTCCGGTGGTGGCTTCTGCCGTGGGCGGGCTACGGACCTTGGTCGATCACGGCCGAACAGGATTCTTGGTGGCGGGTCGCGACCCGCAAATGTACGGCGCTTACTTGGCCGAAATTCTTGACAACCCTGCCGTTGCTGTGGAGATGGCAATGGCGGCGGCAGCGAAGGGGCGTCGCTACAGCTGGAGTGCTACGGCCCGCGGACTGGCTGATGTGTACGCCGAGTTGGCTGACCGCGTCCTTGTTAGCTGCTGATGGCGGAGCCGCTTAACCCCGAAGCTCGCGCCGCGGTTGAGCAATTTGTTGATCACTGGATTACAAGCGAGTTAGCCGAGAATCCGGCGCTGGTTGGCGTTGAGCGGGGCGGGCCCGATGATCATCTCTGGATTCTGCGGGTGGCCGGCGAGATCAAGCAGGCGTTTGCCATCTGGTTGCGGGTTGATCAAAGGAGTCTGTTTTATGAGACCAATTTGGTCCCAGCTCCACCGAAAGAGCGCGAGGCCATCTTTGCATTGCTTCTCAGACGCAATCACACCATGCGAGGCGCGGCATTTGAAATTGCCGCCGAGGGAGCAATTTACGTCGCTGGGCAGATTTCGTTAACGCAAGTCAATGCGGAATCATTGGATGCCATTGTGGGAGCGCTTTACCAGTACACCGAGGAGAACTTTGCGACGGTCCTCCGACTTGGTTTTCAGTAAGTGCAC
>CAXMUI010000179.1:0-2153 GCA_964196475.1 uncultured Acidimicrobiia bacterium | reverse complement strand
AACACGATCAGGATGTAGGCGGCCTTCGCTACGGAGGATCTCGGCCAAACTGCGGCCGTCGATGTACTCCATCACGATGTAATAAGTGTTGCCTTCTTGGCCCCAGTCGTACACCCCAACAATGTTGGGATGGGTGAGGTTCGCTGCCGCTTGGGCCTCGCGACGAAATCGTTCAACAAACGATGGATCAGCCGCGAACTGGGCAAACATAACCTTGACCGCCACAGGACGATCAAGAACCTGGTCACGCGCCAAAACAACATCGGACATGCCGCCGCGAGCTATGCGGCGATGGAGTTCGTAGCGGCCGCCAAAGACGGTAGGACCTTGTTCTGACATCGCAGCGATTGTAGGTCGGCTAGAGCGTCCGCCGGTGGCACTGCGGCAGTTGTCACATCAACGCCATTTATGCCCCAAACCGTCATGTTCGCCCTTCAGCGGCGCTCCGTTGCTCCGCGACCGACGTTTTATGCGCTAACCCTCACCCAATTGGGCCGTCATTGGTTGCAACGCGGCCGCCAAAACGGCCTGGGCGATTGGTGCTGCGGTGCCACCACCGGTTTGTTGACCACCACCAGCAAATGCTTCCACCATCACGGCTATCGCCACCGTCGAAGCCTCACCAACGGGACCGCCGAAGCCGATAATCCACGCATGAGTGTCGTTGGTCGTCGAGAACGTTTCGGCTGTTCCCGTTTTGCCGCCAACTTCAAAACCGGGCACCTGCAAGCCCACCGCGGTGCCAGTGGTCGCGGTGGTCAACAACATCTGTCGCATGGCCTCGGCGACGCTGGTAACCATCGCCGACTTCCATACCGAAGGCTTGTACTCCTCGATCTGCTCGCCCTTCACGTTGCGGACCTCAGATAGCACATGAGGCTCCATAATGATCCCGCCATTGGCAATCGCCGCAGCAACTAATGCCATCTGTAGAGGCGACGCTCGCACCTCGAATTGACCAATCGAAGCCTGAGCCAACGCGGGCGTATTCTCGACAATAGAGATGTCGGGGTTCTTGTCGCTCGGCCGTAAGTGGGCACCGAAATCTTCCGGGAAGACCGAGGCAACCGAAGCAGTGAGATCGATAGGCGGCGCATCATTGAAACCAAAATTCTCTGCCTGCTCACGCATGAGAATCGGACCAACGTACTCGGCCCCAAGTTCAGCAAAAATCGTGTTGCACGAGATTCGGATTCCTTCCGCAATGTCGCCGCCACACGTCGATCCACCAAAGTTGCCAATAGTGGACGTAGTTAACGGTGCGGTATAACCCGACGATGCCGGAAAGAACGGATTATTGGCATCGGCGATGTCATTGGAAAGGGCCGCCGCTGCCGTCACAGGTTTGAAGGTCGAACCGGGCGGGAAGATCTGGCGATAGGCCTTGGCAAGATCAGGAGCAGTTGGATCTTGTGAACGTAAGGTTTCCCATGACGTGCCGGCGGCGGCCAAATCGACCGTGGAAACCGTGTTGGGGTCATAGGACGGATAGGACCACATGGCCAGAATCGAACCATCGCGGGGGTCAAGCACCACGACCGAACCGCTGCGATCACCTAAGGCCTCACGGGCAACACGCTGCACGTCGTCACGCAAGGTGAGCGTCAGATTTCCGGTAGTGTCGCCATCCTCAAGCAAAGCCGAAAGGTTGCCGTATTTCTGTTCGTCGGTTTGGCCGGCCAGGAGTTCGTTGTAAATCTTCTCAACACCGGTGGCACCAAAGTTGAATGTAAATGCACCCGTGGTGTGCGCGTACAAATCGCCCTCGGGGTACTGACGCTCGCGACCTAACGAACTCTCGACCTCAATAGACCGAGCGATGATGACCCCATCAGCGGTAGCAATCGTGCCGCGAGGCCGACCAAAGTCGCGCACAATGGCGCGGGTATTCGTGGCGTTGTTCTCTAGTCGACTGGCGCCAAACACCTGTAGCCAGTTGAGTTGAGCAAATAGCGCCAAGAAGCACAACGACAGACCAAGACCGACGCGACGGATCTGCGAATTCATGCGTCCACCTTCGCTCTAGGCCTGCTTTTGGCTGGGGCCATCTGCCGTGCCGTTGACTCATGAGAAATACGCAACAACAGGGCCAACAAGATGTAGTTGGACAACAGCGACGACCCGCCGTAGGAAACGAACGGCAAAGTCACACC
>CAXMUI010000178.1:0-2223 GCA_964196475.1 uncultured Acidimicrobiia bacterium | reverse complement strand
CATGGTCGAAGCGCAAGTTGTCGAGCGTTCTTCGTTGAGCGCTGGTGTCCGGGTGATGGGTCCAGCGGTCATTGTTGAACCACAAACCACCACCTGGCTAGGGCAACGCCACCAAGCAATCGCTCAATCCGATGGTTGTCTCGTGATTAGCCGAACCGAGGTTGCCTCATGACCGACCTACGCAATCAAGTGATGTGGAATCGACTGATCTCGATCGTTGAAGAGCAAGCGCTCACGCTTATTCGCACAGCCTTCTCCACCAGTGTCCGCGAAGCGGGCGATCTGTCCGCTGGCATCTTCGACGTGCAAGGACGCATGATTGCCCAAGCAGTCACCGGCACCCCAGGCCATGTCAACACGATGGCTGCTGCGGTCGGGCACTTCATCACCGACATCGGACCACACCGGATCTACGAAGGTGACGTCTATGTCACCAACGACCCATGGAAGGGCACGGGCCACCTGCACGACATAACCGTCACCACTCCCGTGTTCACCGATGGCACGTTGATTGGCTATTTCGCTTGCACCTGCCACGTGGTCGACATTGGTGGCCGCGGCTACGGACCCGACGCTAGTGAGGTGTACGAAGAGGGCTTGTTCATTCCCATCATGAAGTTCGTCGACCGCGGTCAACTTAACGAGGACCTCATCAATATCGTTCACCACAACGTGCGCGAGTCCAACCAAGTGGTTGGCGACATCCATGGACTCGCCGCATGTAATGAGACCGGCCGACGACGCCTGCTCGGGATGCTCGACGAATTCGAAATCACCGACTTGGTTGATCTGGCCGAATTTGTTTTTGACCGTACGCGCACCGCCACATTGGAACGATTAGCGACCCTGCCACCGGGGACCTACACCAACACCATGGCAGTCGATGGTTACAACGACGAGACACTGTTGGCTGTCACGCTTACGGCATCGGCCGATGGAGTGCACGCCGACTTTGCCGGCACGTCGCCCATCAGCCCGTTCGGAGTGAACGTGCCGCTTGGCTACGCCCAGGCGTACTTCACCTATGCGCTTCTGTGTGCGCTGGCGCCTGAGGTGCCCAACAATTTCGCATCTTTGGAACCATTTACCGTCAGTGCGCCGCCTGGGGTCATCCTTAACGCGGTGCACCCCGATCCCGTCTCGGTGCGTCATGTCATTGGCCACTTCGTCACAGATCTGACCTTCGGAGCTATCGCTGATGTGCTGTCGGATCTCATTCCCGCTGAAGGGGCAGGTGCCCTGTGGAATTTCCAAGTCAGTGCCAGAGGAGTAGCGGGCTCGAATCTGCCGCCCGTCGAGGTCCTGATGTTTAACAGTGGAGGCACCGGTGCACGGCCATCGTTGGATGGTCTTAGTGCGACAGCGTTTCCTTCTGGGGTGCGCACCATGTCGGTCGAGGCGACCGAGCAAGTTGGCCCGATTGTGTTTTGGCGCAAAGAACTGCTCCCCAATTCCGCCGGCGAGGGAACCCATCGAGGTGGGCTGGGCCAAGTCATCGAATTGGGTCCCACCGACGGGTACGAGTTTCAATTCAGTGCCATGTTTGATCGCATTACTCATCCAGCGCGTGGTCGCAGCGGTGGTCATGACGGAGCATGCGGAGCCGTCTACTTGGCTGACGGTACGGCATTTGATGCCAAAGGCAAGCAGCTGGTGCCCGAAGGTCAACGGCTAATCTTGGAGTTGCCGGGCGGTGGTGGATACGGCGATCCAGCGGACCGAGATGCTGACGCCCAATCGAATGACATAGCCCAGGGCTACATCACCTAGAGCTACATCACCTACAAAACTCTGATTGGATTTCTGGCTTCAGCATCACATTAAGTTTGTCCTAGCCAAGGGCCAAAACTGACCCCAGAAGGGGCAAATCGGTGGGCGGTGAGACTGTTGCAAAACTGACACACGGTTACAGAATGCTCTGCGCCTTTTAATGGGGCTGAATCGCTGTTACCCTCATCTGCCGTAATACAGTCCACCTAAATATAGGAGGGGAAGAGACTGTGATTAGTTCCAAGAAGTTTTTGGCGCTTCTCGGTATTTTTCTTTCATTCGCTCTAATTGCTGCCGCCTGTGGTAGCGATGCGAGTGATGAAGAAGGAACCGATGAGCCATCCGAGACAGCCGATGAACCGGCCGAAACAACCGACGAGGAGCCCGCTGACCATCTTGGCGATGGCAGCCTTGGCGTCGTAACGGTTGCTGCTGGTGAAGCGGTTCAGATTC
>CAXMUI010000177.1:0-13035 GCA_964196475.1 uncultured Acidimicrobiia bacterium | reverse complement strand
TCGCCGTAAACCTTGGTGAGGTCGCGGACCTCAATTGCATGAGCCACGGCCATTACCAGTCGACGTCAGACAGATGCGCCATAGCTTTCACGATGGCCTGCGTACCGTTGAGTCCGCCGCCTTGACTTTGCAAGGCAACATACATCTGGTGGGCCAATGCCAATGATGGCGTCGAAAGTTGCATTGCTCGGGCCTCATCAAGCGCAATACCCATGTCTTTCACGAAATGGTCTACGTAGAACCCGGGGTCGAAGTTTCCGTCGACGACACGTGGCGCCAAGTTGGACAACGACCATGACCCAGCCGCACCACCGCTAATGGATTCGAGCACGGTGGAAAGATCGAGCCCGGCCTGCTTGGCATACAGCAACCCCTCGGCAATGCCCATCATGCCGCTGGCGATGACAATCTGATTGACCATTTTGGTGTGCTGACCCGCACCAGGACCACCCTGCAAAACAATGGCCTTACCCATGAGTTCGAACAATGGTCGGGCGCGAGCAACGTCGGCTTCGTCACCACCAACCATGATGGACAACGCCGCGTTCTTTGCCCCAACGTCGCCTCCCGAAACCGGAGCATCGATGGAGCCAATGCCCTTGGCCCGCGCTGCGTCGGCAATCTCTACCGCCAGCGATGGTTCACTCGTGGTCATGTCAACAATGAGTGACCCTTCGGTCGCTCCCGCAACAATGCCGTTGTCCCCCAGGAACACTTCTCGCACATCGGACGGAAAGCCCACGATGGAGAAAGTGACGTCTGAGGCCGCCGCGGCTTCGGCGGGTGACGCAACCCAGGTAGCACCCCGAGAAATAAGGTCCGCAGCCTTTTCTTTGCTTCGGGTATAGACGGAGACCGGGTGACCGGCAGCTAGCAAGTGGCCGCACATTGAGGCGCCCATTACTCCGGTACCAACCCACCCGATCTTCACGTCTGACACTGCATTCTCCGTTCGATTCGACGACTGAAAGTTCAGAGCACGAATCTACTAGGAGTTACACAATATGTTTTCAGTCTGTGGCTTCTTCGGCAGCATCGGCTGCTTCTTCGCCTGCGTCGGTTGCAGCATCGGCCGCACCCTCAGCTGCGTCGTCGCCACGGCCCATAAGGTCTTCGACCTTGTCCTTAGCATCGCCAGCTACGTCTTTGACTTTGTCAACAACATCGCCAGCTACGTCGGCTACCTTCTCGGCTACATCGCCAGCTACTTCGCCAGTTTTCTTGGCGGCGCCGCCAGCGGTGTCCTTGCTCTTGCCAAACATGCCCTTGAGCTTGTCCATAAATCCCATAACAAACCCTCCTTCGATTCGTTTTTTGGAGTGTTACGCCCCAAAGTATATGGCTTTTCAGCGTAGTTACCCCCAGGTAGCCCAGGGTCAGTGCTCTTTGGTGGCCGCGGCTTGTTGCTCAAGCAGGGCCAACATTCCCGGAAATCCTGGTATTTGAGCCAACTGCCTACTGGCCCAGATCATGGCCACTCCCAAGGAAACCGTAGAAATCGGCCACGACACAAGAAACCGGATAATGACGAAACCATTGGCCGATGATTGGCTGAGTAACCACACATCGAACAGACTGGTGAGCAGCAAGAACCCAGCCCAACCCAGCGTGAGGCGAGCGGTCGTAGAGATGTAGATCGGATGCTCGGTCGTCGACCTCGTGAGTGGCAGGCCGTAAGGAGCAAGGCGTGCCAAAGCGTTCTTTCCGACCATGACTGAACCCACGAGCGCCATCGCCACTATAACTTTGAGGGCAATGCCGGTGCCGAAATAGACATCTTTGCTGTCGGTAATAATGCCAATTGCGCCCCGAATGATTAACGAGGCAGCCAAAATGGGGATGAATTTGCCTATTCCTTGTCCCGTCTTCCATCGACGCCACATGGCAAATAATGATGCGACAGTAGTACCGGCTATGGCCCACCCCAAACCCTTGTACGAGTTCAGGCCGACAAACGCGACCACGGGAAGCAGGGCATTGAGATTGTCCGACGGTCCCCAATTTGCCGGCCGAGCAGGCTCGTCCTCGTTGTGTGCGTCGACCATTCCCCTAGTGTGCATCCACCGACGCGCAATGCGGTGGCAGCAACGAATCGCTAGCCAATAATTGTGCGCCGAACTGAACAGGCCAGACGGCCATTCGATTCATCGTGTCAGATTGGTCCACGAGGCGAGGACATCGATGTTCCCGAACACTTGGAGGTCGTCGGAATCCGGCGCCACTCGTTCCCAGAGCAACAGATTGAGATCACTCGCAGAACCCTTGACCGCAGCATCGGCCTTGGCATGTTGCTTGGCAACCACGATCTCTCCATCAATCACCGATGCAGTCCATTCACCCTCACCATCGGTCCGGTGCAAATGCAGACTTCCTGTGGGTTGGAGCTTTCCTCGGGTCAAATTGCTGCGGTACGTGACATCGAAAAGCTCATTGATGCCATCGCACGCAAACTCGCCGTCGATCGGTTCAGGGGTTCCAGCCGCCTGAAGCACATCCCACAGATGGACCAAGGTCTCTTGCGTCATCCGCCGGTAGTAGAAACCCATCGTCTTGTCCGTTGTCCATGACCAGACCGGATCATCGGCCTCCGTCGACGCCAAAGCATCAGCAAACGCGTGGTACCGCCGCCGCAGTGTGCCGATTACGTCACCCGTCGGGTCGCCACCAGAATCAATCGAGGTCGGATCGGCCGGACCCATGCAACCACTGACCACATTGGCGTGGGCGAAAACGTACATTTCGCCTAGGTGAAACGAAAGGTCGCGGACGGTCCAGTCGCCACAATTGGCTACGGGTTCGTCGAGGCAGGTGCTGGCCACGTCGAGGAACCGAAGGGCATCGGCATTGAACTTGGCAAGATTGGCCTCACGGGAAACAGTCATGAGATAAGTCTCGCAGAATTTGAGTTGATTCAAACCGTATTCATCTGTACCGCGGGGCTACCCTCGCCCCGTGAACTTTGATGTAACTACGATTCGCTTGTTCTTGCATGTCCTCGCGGCAACCGTGTGGGTCGGTGGACAAATCGTGCTTGCCGGGCTTGTTCCCACGCTGCGAAAAATTTCCCCCGACGCACCAAGGGCCGCTGCGCAACAGTTCAACAAGATTGCTTGGCCTGCGTTCGGTCTAGCAATAATTACCGGAATCTGGAACCTGGCGGAGGTAAACGTCGGCGACCGCTCTACCGGATACCAAGGTGCGCTCATGGCCAAACTTCTCATCGTGGCCCTCAGTGGCGTGGCCGCGTTTCTTCACGCCCATGCCAAAACCAACATCGGCAAAGCCATCTGGGGTGCCCTCACCGGCGTTAGCGCCCTTGCGGCACTTCTTTCTGGCATAATTTTGCAAACTTCAGCTTAAGCTTTCCCAACTTTATGACTTCTGCTCCCCCCACAACCGCACTCGGAATCGACATCGGCGGCACCGGCATGAAAGCCGGCATCGTTTCCCTGGAACAGGGCGACCTGATTGGCGATCGTGTTCGGATTCCCACACCACACCCTGCGACTCCTGACACCATGGCTCCGATTGTCGTACAACTCGTCGAGGCGCTCCGTTTCACCGGTCCCATCGGTGCTGCCTTTCCCGGCATCGTCCAGAACTGCATCATCAGTTTGGCCGCCAACCTGGACGACAGTTGGCTTAACGTCGACGCCGATGCTCTCCTCACCGAAGCACTTGGCCAAGACGTCGTCATGCTCAACGATGCCGACGCCGCCGGCCTAGCCGAGATTTCCTTCGGCGCTGCCAAAGACCAAAAGGGCGTCGTCCTACTTATCACCTTGGGAACCGGAATCGGCAGCGCGCTGTTCATCGATGGCGTACTCGTACCCAACACCGAACTCGGCCATTTGCATCTTGATAACCACCACGACATCGAGGGTTGGGTGGCAGCGAGCGCCCGTGGACGAGACGACCTCACCTGGGATGAATACGGCCTCCGCCTCAACCGTTACCTCAGCCACCTCAACAGGATCTTCTCTCCCACCCTCATCGTCCTAGGTGGAGGGGGAAGCAAACGTTTCGACCGCTTCGCCGATCAACTCGACCATCACTGCCCCATCGTGCCAGCCAAACTCCGCAACAACAGCGGAATAGTAGGCGCCGCCATGCGCGGCGCAAGCGAAGCGAGCGACGGTGCGCCGTAACGGGCATGCCAGCGACCAGGCGCTCGACACCTAACCCAACAAGGTCGCGTGCTGACGAACCCAGGTGTGCATGGCTATTCCACTTGCTACGCCTGCATTAATTGAGCGGGTACTGCCGAATTGGCTGATCGAGCACAACAGCGTGGTTGCCGCTCGCATATCGTCGGACAAGCCCGGACCCTCTTGCCCGAACACCAACACGCAACGCTTGGGTAACTCGACGGTCTCAATGGGCACCGATCCCGGCAGGTTGTCAATACCGACAATCACAAGATCTTCGCGGGCGGCCCAGGCTACGAGATCCGCTACCTCGGCGTGATGTTCGACATGTTGATAACGGTCCGTCACCATTGCCCCACGGCGATTCCATTTGCGTTTGCCAACAATGCGCACGCTCTTGGCCAAGAAGGCATTGGCGTTGCGGACCACCGTGCCGATGTTGAAATCATGCTCCCAGTTCTCTATGGCCACATGAAAATCGTGCCGACGAGTGTCGAGGTCGGCAGTGATCGCGTCCATGGTCCAGTACCGGTACTGATCGACAACGTTGCGTCGATCTCCCTCAGCTAGGAGTTCGGGATCGAAATGGTCGCCGACGGGCCACGGCTCGGGGTGCGGTCCGAGGCCTACTTCGGGCCTGCTCGATTCGTCGGTCATGTCAAGATGATCCAGATAGCGATGTAATGCACCACGAGCGCACCAACGACCAACGCGTGCCACACCTCGTGATACCCAAATACGGTTGGCCAAGGGTCGGGTTTGCGTAAACCCAGTGCCACGACACCCAACAGGTAGAAAGTGCAGCCGACAAAAATAAGGACTCCTGCGGTGGTTGAAACGTGTTTAAACACGAGCGGGATCGACAATCCTGCCACGCTGGAGATCACGACGAAGAGCCCGGATTGCACACCGTAGGGCAGCTCAAATGGCGCCCATCGCAGCACAATGCCAATCGACACGGCCAGCCACATGATCAGTAAATGCCACACGCGAACGCCACCACCAGGAGCGACCCCGACCATGCCAGTAAAGGACCCCGCAATCACAAAATAGATAGCCGTCTGATCGAGCTGCCGCATAATGCGCCAGCCATCATCGGCCCACCACCGCTTGTGAAAAATTGAGGAAGTGACCAGCATAAATGTGACGGACACACCAGCCACTGTGGCCAAGATCGCCGTGGTGATCGAACGGGCCGCAAAAACAAGAACGACAGATGCCACTGCGTACACCGGCAAGGTGCGGACGTGCAGCCAGCCTCGCAGGGATGGCCGATTGAGCGAGCTCTCTCGCCATGGATCGGGGTGGTGAACCATTACGAACCCAACAACGGAAGCAACTGATCGATCATGACATTGATCTCATCGGCGCAAGCGATGAACACCGCCTCATCACCACCGGCGGGGTCGAGAACTTCTTCGGATGGTTCAATATCGATGTTAGCTAAATCGAGCGAATTGACGCGATCAATGAGTGCATCTGCCCCAGTGGACAGTTCGGCGATCAGACGATGCACCGTGGCGGTCTTGGCCGCTCCAGTGGGATGTTGGCGTCGAACATAAGCGACGTGCTCCGGGGCAAACGCCACAATGACCGCAGCAGTAGCAACATCGTCATCGCTCAACTGATGGGACAGGTGACGACGATCTGCGAGGCCATGGGTTAGCAAGGCACCCCGAACGCGCAAACTCATCGGCAACCCTTCGATGGCGTGGGTTCCAGCTCCAGTAACCCGAAACTCTTTCGAACGATCCCGCAACATCAATGCACCCATAACCGATCGTGCCGCGTTGCCGGTGCACAGCATCACAATATGGGGACGAGAATCGACAGTCATCGACTGCGCACGTTAGTGGAAAGCACTTCAAACACCGCAGGCCGCAACAATTACTCGTCGGCGGCTAGCGCCTCAGCCTCAGCGGCAGTTTGCACTACCAGCGAGTAATCAGCCAACGCCAGCGCACTAAGCAACGCATCACCCGACGCCGATACCTTCACCAACGAACCACATGGTTGCGAAACCAGGTGACTGACTGGCCACCAACCGCCGCAGGCAACTTCGTCGAGGCCTTCATACTGCCAACTGTTGTTCATCGTGTCGTGAATCGCTACCGCCGAAAGTTCGCCCTGTGTAGCGATCGTGTCCACCAACCCCTGGACATACAAATCAGCCGCGGCATAACCCTGCATCGCTCCAAACGTGAGATCGGTTTCGTCGCCGCCTACACCAAACACATCCAACGTAAACCGGTTATACACCGGTCCGCTGATGCGAGTTGGATCATAACCGGCCACCACCTGATAGCTACCCGCAAGTGCGGTGACAACATTGGAATCCTGGGCCAGTCGATCGGGGTTTCCGAACCCAGTCCCAACGATTGCACCATTGAACACCCTCGCGAGTGCGACATAGAGTCCCTCGGTTCGCTGTCCGTGGATAATCACAAGATTCGCACCCGAATCAACAACCTGATCAGCCAATTCGTCCCACTGTTGTAACGGATTGGCCGCCGCACTCGGAATCGCCACGAGGTCTTCGGCCATTTCGGCCCCACCGGTAGATGCCTCCAGGTGAACCGACTCAGCAAACAGTTGGGCAGCTATCTCGTTGGACCGAACAATAACCACACGCAATTGGTTCGCGTCGGTACCGGTTGCCTCAGCGAACATCTGAAGAACCGGCAACGCAACAACCGGAGTAGCTGTGGCCGCCAAAGCCGGACAACCTTGCACTCCACCAACCGCAAATGAAAACGAACGGTCGAGGCCGCAATAGTCCGGAAGGTCACCGCGACCAACAAAAAGGATCTTACTGGACTGCAAATAGTCACCCGCGAATAAGGCCGAGGAACTCGATGGCACGATCGCCGCGGCACCATGATCTTCTACGAACTCGGCAATGAGTTGGGCGTTGCGGAACTCGTCGCCGCCGTCATCGGCACAGCCAACATAATCGATGAAACGATCCAATTCGGCTTCACGGTTGGCGCGGGCAAATCGGGCCTCAGCCCCGAGACACATGGACGGCGCTAGAGCAATCGGGCCTACCGACTCGGTAATAACACCCGCGACCTTGAGCGCACCCTCTGGGTACGGCCGCGAAGACGTCTCGTACCGAAGCAGGGGAACTTCGGTACCCACCGCTTGGGCTACCTCATCGCCGGGATTAACAAGGTCTGGACGACCAGGCTGAGCCGGATCTGGGTAGAGCGTTCCATCCGGTCCGAGTCGCAACTCAGGCACACTTGTGACTTCGGGCATCGGCACCGTTGTGGCCGGGAGTTGGGTGACCATATCTGTGGCGTCGAGTTCCGAACCAACCGAACAAGCTGCGGCGACAATAGCGAGCACCAGCACAATCACGATCGACTTCCGGTGGTGCCTCGCCATACCGCCACGGTATCGCTCCAGTGAACACCGCACGGGGCACTACGATGACCGAACATGACGGTCTATTTGATTCGCCACGCTTCGGCGGGCCACCGAAACGGCGGCTCCGACGAGGATCACTTGCGTACTCTCGACGACTTTGGATTAGCTCAAGCCGACCTCATTGCCACGACGCTAGGCCAATCTGCGATTACCGAACTCTATTCGTCACGCGCCACCCGCTGCATCCAGACCCTTGAGCCGTTAGGGCAACAACTCGGGCTTAGCGTTACGTCCGAAGCAACCTTGTTCGAAGGTGCCCAACCCGAAGCCAGTCTTTCGTTTCTCCTAGCCTTGGCCGACAAGTCCGTAGCGCTTTGCAGCCACGGCGATGTCATTCCACCGTTGGTAGGCATGCTTCAGCGCCGTGGGGCCGCAGTAGGTCACAACCGCGGATTCGCCAAGGGATCAATCTGGACCATTAACTTTGCCGCCGACGGCACACCAGCAAAAGCGAGCTACGAGCCAATCAATCCGGCAAGCTAACTTTCTTCCAAAGCCGACCGCAACTGCACAATAAAGGCCCGAATATCGTCGGTGAGATCGAGCGTCAACAAGCGATCCAGTTCGGCCAGAGCCTTGCCGTCCTCGCCTTGGCTCGCATAGGCCTGCGCTAACAAGAAACCGGCATCAGGGCTGCCAGGAGCCACTGCCACCGCATCGAGCAAGGAGGCGATTCCCGACTGGGCCAACTCGGTGTCATCGGTCTGCACACCAGCGGAAACCAGGAGCTCGCCCCGGCCCATAAGCGCAGTGAGATTGTCGGGATCCTCGGCAATAACGTTGGTGAATATCTTGATGGCTAGCTCAGCCTGCCCCTGGTCAAGTAGGGCTCGCCCGGCAAGCGCAAGAACGTCGACCGTGACCCCAAGTTGTTCGGCGGTGAAGTCGTCGCCGGGCGGATTAATACGAAACTGTTCGACAAGGACCCGCTCACGCAAACCGAACTGAGCCAGGATCTGCTCCATGAAAGGGGGCGGATCGGTTTCGTCGAACGCACGGAGTTCCTCCGCTGCATCCTCAAATCGTTCCTGGCCGACAAACAGCACGGCACGAAACACACGAACGTCAGAAAAAGTAGGGTCCGAGCGCACCGCGTCATCGAACAGCGCTTCTACAGCTGGTTCGATTTCGGCCGACACATCGTTGCGGTACAACTCCCACCCCTTGTAGGTGAGTGCCTCAGCATTGCTGGGTTGGATTTCTAATACCTGGTCGTAGCGATCAATGGCCTCGACCGATTGCCCCTGAGACGCGAGTTCGTTGGCTTCGATAAGAAGTGTCCTCGTGCTGGCTCGCACATCGCCAGTGGCAGTTTCATTCGACGTACGGAACCCTGCCGACCGGGCCAACAACAAACCAACAAGTCCAGCGGCAACAAGCACACCGATCACAATTGCTAAACTTTGCCCCAACGGTCGCCTGGGGGCGTTAACACGAATGGTGGCTTTGCCCTGGTCGATGGCACGAAGAACCGCGGCAGTGCGACGTGTGTAGTCGTCGCTCAGGCTGTGGTAATCGTCGTCATCGATGTCGCCGGCAGCATGCTCGGCATCTAGATCTTTGATCGATGCCAGCAAGTGGCGGCGTTGTTCTTCAAGATCGGCGAGTTCGTCAAGTGAAAGTACTCGGGTTTGCGATCCGCGATGCGGGCTAGTCACGGGGTTCTTCCCTCGATTTGCTAAGGGCTACAGCAACAAGATCGCGGTCGGCATCAGACGCCGCCGTCATTGCTTGCCGACTAGACCGCAACAGCGAATAGGCCAACACCAACGCGGCGGCACCGAACCCCACAACCGGAATGACCCACACCAGACCAGCAAGCCCAGAACTCGACGGCGTAAGTAAAACCTCGGGGCCGTAGCGGTCGGCCAGAACCTGGCGGATTTCTTCATCGGACTCGCCGGCATCGACGCGCCGGGCGATGTCGGACAAAATAACCCGTGCGATCGGAACCGAGGATTGGGCGACGGACTCGGAGGTACATTGCGGACACTTGATGGTCTCGGCAATGGCCGTTACTCGTTCGCCGTTGGTGCTCGGGCCACCGCTATCGAGCGTGCCAAAAGCCAACAGGCTCGCAAAGACCATCACCAACATAAACCATGAGATCTTGGTGCGATCAGCGGTCATTCGGCCGGACTTTCGAAGCGGGCCATAGAGGCATCAAGTTGGTCGGCAGTAACCGGCCCGATGAATTGTTCGACGACCACGCCGTTGGGAGTAACCAGAAACGTCGTAGGTGGAGCGGTAACGGCATAGTCGATCACGGCGGTTGTCGTGTCGTCATAGAGCACCGGCCAACCGCCGCCTAACTCGTCAAAGAACGCCAAAATATCTTGTTGGCGATCGGTCATCGCTACCGAAACCAGTACGGCATCGGACTGTTCGTGGCGAGCCACAAACTCGGTGAGTTCGGGGTGTTCAAGTCGACATGGTGGGCACCAACTCGCGAAGAAGTTCACCACCACCCAGCGACCGCGTTGATCATCGAGATCAAACGAGCCACCATCGGCCGTCGGTCCCTGCACCAACGGCGCAACCTCGCCCAGAACCGCGCCACTGCCCAAAGCGTTGGGCGCAGGGTCGGCGGTAGCCAAAATAAGCAACAACACAGCGGCAACAACAGCAACCGGCGCAACCACCCACGCACTGATACGGCTACCTTCGAGCTCGATTTCGGGACTTTCGTTGGTCATAACGCTGCTCCGACAGGAACAACACCGGGTACTGCGCTCACTGCTTCTGTTCCCCGGCGACGCTTACCTGGGAAGGCCGACAACGCTGTTCCGACACCCATCAAGATGCCCCCAACCCACAGCCACGCAATCATGGGTTGCACAGTGACGCGCACTACCGCCACGCCATCATCCTCAGGCAGCGAAATCACCTGCAGTTGCACGTTGGCACGCCAGTCGGACGTGTGATCAGGGTCCAAGATGACTAGCCCCGCAACTTTGAATCGATCAATGGCGGGAGCAACTTCGGAGCCGTCTACGTCGAACACCAACTCGGAGCGCAACTTTTCGTCGAGATCGACATTACGCGGCTCAACGAACGTGATGGTGCGACCCGCCAACTCGACAGAATCGCCCATCTCCATCGAGAACTCGCCCTGACGCACAAAGGATCCGCTCGCCGCCAACGCAACGGCCAAGATGACCACCCCAAGGTGCACAATCATGCCCCCGTTGGTTCGGCCCACTAGACCGCGCCACCCACCACGGCGAGTAGCAATAACGACCGTACGCAACGCTGCCCCACCGGCAAAGCCGCCGAGGGCAAAAGCCATCAGCGGCGAGAAACCTCGTGCCCCAATGAGGAGCGATATCGCAAGTGCCCCCACCCCAATCCAAGCGGGCCATTGCAGGCGGTGACGCAAAGTCTCGCCAGTGGTCTTGCGCCACGGCAATGCGGGAGCAACGGCCATCAAGAACAACAACGTGAGGCCTATCGGCACGGACATTCGGTCGAAGTACGGAGCACCAATCGAAATTCGTTCGCCGTTGGCTGCTTCGAGCAACAACGGATACGTGGTGCCCAAAATAATGACGAAGGCAAAAGTGGCGAACAGTAGGTTGTTCGCCAGAAACGCTCCTTCGCGAGAGATTGGTGAGTCGATCCGACCGGGCGACCGCAGTCGGTCACCGCGCCACCCAATGAGGCCAACTGAGACGAAAACGATCAGCGCGAAGAAGACTAGTAACGCCGGGCCAATGCCGGATCCACTGAAAGCATGTACTGAACCAAGTAGTCCGGCACGCGTAATAAAGGTGCCCAAAATAGTGAGCGCAAACGTGGCACACACCAACGACAGGTTCCACACCCGCAACATGCCGCGCCGTTCCTGCACCATGACCGAATGCAGGTAAGCCGTTCCTGTTAGCCAAGGAATGATTGAAGCATTCTCGACGGGGTCCCAACCCCAATAGCCACCCCAGCCCGAGACGTCGTAGGCCCACCATGCCCCCAGAACGATGCCGGCGGTAAGAAAGCCCCAGGCAAACAAGGTCCAACGACGAGTTTCGACCAGCCAACCCTCGCCCAGGCGCCCCGTTGCCAACGCTCCAATCGCGAACGCGAACGGAACCGTGAACCCCACGTAACCCAAATAGAGCATCGGCGGATGAAACGCAACCAGTGGGTTGTTCTGCAACAGCGGATTGGGGCCCGGCCCATCGAGAGGTATTGGATCAATGAGCGCAAATGGGTTGGCCGGACCTTGCCACCCAAATATTGGACGCAACATGTTGCCAAAGAAGAAAATGCTGACCGCAAACATGACGAGCATTGCCCAACCGACCATGGGGTCATCGAGCTTCTTGCGGAACTTCTCAACAACGACTACCGAATATCCGGCCAATATCAGTGACCACAACAGGATTGAGCCTTCAAGGGCAGACCACAACGCCGCGAAGTTGTACAACGCTGGAGTGCGCGAACTGCCGACCTGCGCCACATATGCCAAGCTGAAATCACGAGTTATGAGGGCCCGCTCCATGAAACCAAACGCTACGACGGCTCCCAGCAGACTGACCCACGCATAGGTGCGCCCCAACCCCAGGAGCCGTTCATCGCGTGTACGCAACCCTGCCGCCATCGTGACCATGCCGAAAACAACCGAGGCAAATGCGACCGTGATTCCTAACGAGCCAAGCGTGGCATTCATAGGGCCACCGTCAAATCTCGTTGGCCTCCGGCGAGGTAGATCACTGGTCTGAGCCGTCCTCGGCATCGGTCAAGCGATCGGTATTATCGGCGATGTATACCTCGTCGTGTTTAACCAAAATACGATCGGCGGCAAAGTAATAGTTATCGAGAGACGTGCTGGCGAACAGACCAAACTGCGTGTTAGCTGGTGAGTCACCATCACGAAACTGGCCTTCAAGGACTACTGCAAGCCCTTCGGCAAATAGTTGCGGTGGAACACCTTTATAGGCCACATCGACGCCAACTTCGTTGAACTCGATGGTGAACAAAACGATGTCGTCGAACTGCTCGACAGACTCAGCGACGACTAAGCCCTGCACCTTGAAACGTTTCTGGCCAAGTTCGTCGTGTTCAGCAACGGCCTCGTCGGCATTGCGAAAGAACAATGCCGCATCACCGATGCCTTTTGCCAGCACCGCGCCAACCGCCACAAAAGCCAACACAGCAATACCCGTGGTAATCCACTTTCGGCTACGGGATACGGCGTGGGTTGGACGGTCGACCGGAACGATGGGCTCGTCGTAAATATCGTCAGTCATTGGAACTCATCCAGCGGCGCCGATCTTCAGGAACTTGCTCCATGAGTTTGCGACCCCGCACCATCAAACGGACCGAATACAAACTGATTGAGCCAAATACGGCACCCCAGCACACCAACACGAAACCCCAGTCGCTCACGAGATGACCTCCTGCGTAGTTGCCTCAGCCCGCCGGGAATCGATGGCATCATCGAGGGAGTATTCGAGCA
>CAXMUI010000176.1:0-1659 GCA_964196475.1 uncultured Acidimicrobiia bacterium | reverse complement strand
CGGAGGTCGTTTCCTCGCGGGTCGAGACCAAGTGGAGCCGCATGCCTCGAATCGACGACGCAGCCAGGTGGTCGTCATCGCAAGTCAAAAAGGTGACCGGACCCGGCAAACGACTGGCGGCAGCGAGTTGGATCGATGCGGCGGCTCCAACATTATGCGTGGCACCGATTTCGATCGCTAGGCCCAAACACTCGGTGTCAACGGGGACGATGTAACACTGTTCCAGGTCAGCCCTGAGAGCGTTCCACAACTGATCCAAATGTGTTGCGCTGGATGCGCCACGATGAAGAACGAGGTGAGCTTCGGTCCGGGTAAGTTCGGAACAAACCCAAGTCTCATCGGCTTGCATGGCGGCGACAACCGCATCGGATCGAATGTCACGTAGATAGCAACGGACGAGCGCTGAAGTGTCAATAAAGAGCGTCATGCTCCTCGTACCTGTCGGAGAAGCTGTTGCACATTGGTGTCGGCTGGCTGGTCGGGGACACTGATGCCGGCGGCTCTGGCGGAGCCGGACGGGGATCGTTGGGGGCTACGTAGCGTCCCGCTGGCGATGAGGTCGGCCAGCGAGATTGATGGTTGGCGGGCATCAATAGCGCCAATTTGGGCGACGGGGTGGCCGTCGACCGTGACAATTATGCGTTCACCGGCCTGGGCGCGTCGTACGACTGAAGCGACGTTGTTGCGAAGTTCCCGAATACCGACCTCTTGCATCACCGCAATGTAGCACCCGTGTACACATTGGGGTTTTGCTGACGGCGTTGCCTTCTCTAACATGCACAGTGTTCACCACCGCTAAGGAGCACGCTATGAACTTCGCTTTTTCTGATGAGCAAGACCAACTGCGCGAATTCGTCCGTCAATTCATGGAAGAAAAGTCGCCCGAATCCGCAGTTCGCGAACTCATGGAGACCGAACTGGGTTACGACGCCGATGTCTGGTCACAAATGGCCGAGCAAATGGGTCTGCAGAGCATGATCATCCCCGAGGAGTTCGGCGGTCAAGGCTTCGGGTTTGTCGAACTCATCGTTGTTCTTGAGGAGATGGGCCGCACCCTGCTATGCGCACCCTTCTTCGCTAGCGCGGTATTGGCAACGAACGCTATTCTCGAGGGTGCCACCGATGAGCAAAAAGCGGCCCTGTTACCAGGACTGGCATCGGGTGAGGTCATTGGTGCGCTTGCGTTCACCGAACAAAATGGCCGATGGGACGAAGCGGGCATCACGATGGAAGCCGCGAGTGCCGACGGGGGCTACACGCTTACCGGAACCAAGATGTATGTCCTCGACGGGCATGTTGCCAACCTCTTCATTGTGGCGGCCCGAACTGCCTCAGGGGTGAGCCTGTTCAGCGTCGAAGCGGAAGCTGATGGCGTCACCGCCACAGCACTTGCCACGATGGACCAAACACGCAAGCAAGCCCGCGTTGAGTTCTCCGGTACCTCTGCCACGTTGCTCGGCGTCGAGGGTGCTGGCTGGTCTGCGCTCGAAACGGTACTCGACCTCGCCGCAGTGGCTCTGGCCGCCGAACAGGTTGGGGGAGCCCAGGCTTGTCTTGACATGTCGGTTGAGTACGCCAAGGTTCGGGTGCAATTTGGCCGTCCTATTGGCTCGTTCCAGGCCATCAAACATAAGTGCGCCAACATGTTGCTCGAGGTTG
>CAXMUI010000175.1:0-3944 GCA_964196475.1 uncultured Acidimicrobiia bacterium | reverse complement strand
GCTAGATCAACGGCGTCGGCCCAATCATCAACGGCAACCGTCGATCCAACCAAAGCATCAAGCACAGCATCCAGTCCAGGAACAGTGCCGCGGACGTGCGCTCGGACCGACTGGCCGCCCGAAATCGGCGACTGAGCGGGGCCAGCATCAGCGAGTGCGAGTACAACACCACTGGCGTCGCCAACGAGCAATGCGTCGATAGCTTTGCGTCCGACATCACGATCAGCAACAACAACGGCCGTCACAGCATCGCCAGCCGCCGCCTCGAACGCTTCGCTCCAATCGTCGTCTACATCGACAAGGTCGAGCAACGTACCCATCACGCCATCAATGGATTCAATAGAGCTAAGTCCAGAATTTGCCCGCGCTTCATCGAGCGCCAATGCAAGGGCGTCGGACCGAGCCGTCCAGGAGTCGCGTTCACGTTCTGCATCTGCAAGCTGACGGCGGGCATTATCGAGCTGATCTGAAGCAGCAGAACGGGCATCGACTGCTTCGAGCAACGAACCTTCGACTACATCTTGACGTTCGACAAGTTCTTCGCATTCGGCCACAAATCGGGCCAACCTGCTCTCGGTTTCAGGACCACGAGCAACCAGTTGTGTCTTGCGGCCCGTCAGTCGTTCATTCTCAGAGTTGGCTCGCTGCAACGATTGCAACACCGCCGTAAGCTCGCCACGAACCTCGGCTGCCGCTCCACTTGTGACCGGCTGCGAACCGTCGCCCCATTCGTTGCTGAAACGCTCGCGTTCTTCGGCGAGTTCAGCCTCGGCCGTCTCGAGGCGCTGTGCATCGGGAACCAGGTTGTTCGCTTGCTCGGTCACCTGGGCCAGTTCAGTAGCAATTCGTGATGCCTCAGCTTCGAGCGAGGACACGACATCGGTATCGATCGTGGCATCGCGGCTACGTTGCAAACCACCCAACCGTTCGGCCAAAACCGCGGCAACGCCTTTGGCCCGTTCGCGCAACGATTCGAAGCGGGTTAGCGCAGCAGCAAGTCCGGCGTCGCCGGAATCGCCCAGTTGCGCTTCGGCTTCCATGACCTGGAGGTCGAGGTGGGTCAGGGTCTTGACGAGTTCGGCCTCGCGTCGTTGAAGTTCGATCTTCGAAGAGCGGTGCTTGTCGGTCCTCCCCTTGAGTTGTGCAATGTCGCGACCAGCAGCAAAGATCTGTAATCCGCCGAGTTCATCAACTAGTGAGCCATGACGGCGCGCTGCATCGGCCTGACGCTCGAGCGGCCGGAGTTGACGACGAACTTCTCGCAACAAGTCCTGCACACGGGTGAGGTTGGCCTCGGTGGCGAGCAGTCGTCTTTCGGCTTTTTCTTTGCGCTTACGGAACTTGAGAATACCTGCGGCCTCTTCAATGATGAGTCGCCGCTCTTCGGGGCGAGCATTGAGTACCGCATCGATTTGCCCCTGGCTCACGATTACATGCTGTTGACGTCCTACGCCAGAGTCGGAGAGCAGTTCCTGGATATCGAGCAGGCGACATGACACACCGTTGATGGCGTAGTCCGAGTCGCCCGATCGCCACAAGGTGCGCGTGAGCGTGACTTCCTCAAAATCGATCGGTAAAAGCTTGGAGGCATTGTCGATAGTGAGGGATACCTCTGAGCGGCCCAACGCCGGACGTTTCTCCGTTCCGGCGAAGATGATGTCTTCCATCTTGGCCGCTCGCACGGCTCGGGGTGCTTGGGCGCCGAGTACCCAGGCAATGGCATCAACCACATTGGACTTACCGGACCCGTTGGGGCCCACCACGACGGTGACACCGGGTTCGAAATCGAGGGTCGTTGCATCGGCGAACGACTTAAAACCCTTGAGTGAAAGAGACTTCAAAAACACGGTAGAAAGACCCTAACGGTCAGGCGCGTCGCGCGCTCAGTCGAAACACGTCGAGGGCAACATTTCTTTCGCTATACCGGTCGGCGCGGTCTATACCTGACTCTGATCGCAGAAGTAGGTCCATTCCTTGGCGAACTTCGTACGCACAATCGGACGACGAGAACGGGGCGACAGTTGACCATGCTTGCCGTAGACGCTTAGGTGATCCTGATAGATTCCCGGCTGACCGAACACGTCGACATAGGTACCGTCCTCGAGGCTTGTGCCCCGGTACTTAATGGCATCATGCATAACCTCAACCACGGCACGATACAAGCGGCGGATTTCCTGCGACGAAAGATCATTGGATTTCCGGTCATAACGAAGGCCTGCTTGGAACAAGATTTCATCGCTGTAAACACTGCCAATACCGACAATGAACGTGTCGTCTCGTAACAAGGTCTTTAGCTTGGTGGACTGAGCCATAAGCATGTGCCCAAAAGCGTTCCAAGCAATGGGCGATGTAACCGGGTCGAGTCCCAGTTCGGCTAACTCTGGGACATGCTCATCAAAATCCTCGGATGGGACAACAAACATTTCGGCTTGACCGCTGGGGTCGACTAAGCGCATCTGCCCACCCTGAGTGAACGCAATAACCGCCGTGGTGCTGTCCTCTTTTGCATCCTTGTTGGCGTTGCGGCGAAACATTGCGTTGCCGGCCATCTTGCACACCAACACATGCTCGTTGTCGAGATTGAACAACAAGGTCAGCGCACGACGCTCAATACTGATAATTTTTTGCCCCACGAGCGCAGTGCCAAACTTCGTACGGTTCCCCGAACGCGACACAACACTTGCCACCGAGACGTCCGTTTCTTTGATCTTTCGACCAATTACCTCGCGTTCGAGATCGCGGCGTAACGTTTCGATCTCTGGTAATTCGTTCATGCTGTATCTTTCTCAGAATTGGTGGCGCCAACGCTCTCGCGTAAAGCCGAAATTGCTACGGCCGCGGCCGCTTGTTGCGCTTCTTTCTTACTACGACCGACACCTGCGCCCCGGTCGATGTCACCGATGGCGACGGTAGCCGAGAATGTCTTGTCGTGATCAGGACCCTCGCCAACTACTTGGTACATCGGTCGAGCACCGAGATGCTCAACCGCTAATTCTTGTAGCTGGGTCTTGAAATCCCGTGCGCCTGGAACCGATGCGGCCTCATGCATGCGCGGTGTCAGGAGTCGCAACACGAGATCATTTGCCGGTACAAATCCTCCATCGATATACATCGCGCCCAACACCGCTTCAACGGAGTCCGACAAAATCGATGGCTTTTGCTGTCCCCCGCTGGACAGTTCGCCTTTGCCCAACTTAATGTGACGGCCCAACTCTAGCTCTACACCAAGTTCGGCCAACGTGCTGGCGCTGACCACTGATGCTCGGATCTTGGCCATCTCGCCTTCCGTCATGTCGTCCAATTCTTCGTGCAGGAATCGGGTGACCGCCAATCCAAGGACCGAATCGCCGAGAAACTCAAGGCGTTCGTTGGAGTCGCCCTCGTTCTCAGCACACCAGGACCGATGGGTCAACGCTCGGTTAAGCAACGCCTCGTCCGCGAACCGGTATCCCAGTTGCAGGTAAAGCGCCTCGAATGAATCGGGCGCAACGGCGTCGGCCTCGATGCTCAGGAGTTGATGCTTGAGTCGACGAAATCGACGGCGTCGCGAACGGTTTTGAGATCTTCAAGATCGTCATCCTCGATGCGGAAGCCCGAATGGCGCTCGTTAACTTCTTCTTCGAGTGACTCGACCAACTCGATGAGCGCTAAAGAATCAGCATCGAGATCATCGGCAAAGGAATCACCTTCGTTGATATCGGAGGGTTCAATTTCCAAAATATCGGCTAGCCGATCCTTGACAAGCGCCAAAATGGCGGGGCGATCAAGAGGGGTTCGTTCCATGTTTGTTTCTGCAGGCACCGTCTTCTCCACTGGTTGCGGCGCGCAGTTTACTGTTATTTGATGCTATTTCGCCAACCGCCCCATGTGGGATAGGTCACAGCGGCGCAAATCTTTTGTTACAACTTGGCAGCTGCGGTGAGCGAACCGACCATATCGCGATC
>CAXMUI010000174.1:0-12931 GCA_964196475.1 uncultured Acidimicrobiia bacterium | reverse complement strand
GATTGTGCTCCGCAAAGTCGATGGCGCCGAAATCTTGCGTCGGGTCGAAAAACATGGGGTGACGTTCATGTGCGCTGCCCCCGCTGTCGTCATCGCTATTCTGGATGCCGCCGCCGAGTGGGATGGTCCGGTGCCTGGCCGAGACAAAGTCCGCATCATCGTCGCTGGTGCACCGCCACCGACCATCACTATCGAACAGGTCGAAACCGAACTGGGTTGGGAATTCATCCAGATTTACGGCCTTACCGAAACCGCCCCGCTACTCACTATGAGCCGCGGCCGTGCCGAGTGGGATGATCTCACTCCGGGTGACCGGGCCAAGAAATTGGGTCGTGCTGGTGCCCCAGCCCTGGGTGTGAAGATGCGGGTGAACCCCGATGGTGAGCTTTGTGCGCAAAGCAATGTGGTCCTTAAGAGTTACTGGGCCCAGCCAGAAGAATCAGCCAAAGCGTTACGCGATGGCTGGTTCCATACTGGTGATGGCGGCACCATCGACGAGGAAAACTACGTCCACATTGAGGACCGCAAAAAGGATGTCATCATTTCAGGAGGCGAAAACGTGTCGTCGATCGAGGTTGAGGACCGACTCTTTTCTCATCCCGCGGTCAATGAGGTCGCCGTCATTGGCGTACCTGATGAGAAATGGGGGGAAACCGTCAAAGCACTCGTCGTTGTCGATCCGTCGGCGGTCGTAACTGAGGGTGATCTCATAAATTATTGCCGTGACGAAATGGCACATTACAAGTGCCCAACTTCGATTGAGTTCCGCAACGAACTAGCTCGCACGGCAACCGGCAAGCTCCAGAAATTCAAACTTCGTGAGCCGTACTGGGACGGGTTCGAGAAGGGCATCAATTAGCTCTGGCTTGACTTCAACCCACTGCGGCGGTCATGGCCGCCAGGTAGCCAGCAAGGACCAACCCCATGCCTCGTTCGTCGCCGGTAAGGCCGCCGTCCATACGGTTCATGACATAGCTGACCGTCAGTTGGTTCTCCAAGTCAATGATGGCCAATGATCCGCCGTAGCCACCCCAATAGATGGTTCGGTTGTTGGGCAATGGCACTGTCGCCGACGTCAGGCCAAACCCCAAACCAAAGTGTATATCCAAGAGAAGAACCCCATCGGTTCCATGGGACTGGGTTTCGGTAATCATCTCAAGTGTTTCAGGCGACATCAACGTCACCCCATCGACCGAACCACCACAGGCCAACGCGCTGTGGATTCGACCAACCGAACGAGCATTACCAAACCCACCAGCCGCGGGGATTTCCGCCGCACGCCACGCTCGTGTCTGTGGCTCGTGTGCCGTGAGCGGGGCACTCAGGTGGGTTCGGGCCGCAAGCGAATTTGCTGGCATGCCAACAGCAGCAAGCCCTGCCTCGGACATCTCAAGATCAGGCGGGATTAACTCACCACATTTCGCATCGTGCTCTGGGCCAAAGCCAACATGGAAATCGGCCCCAAGCGGACCGGCAATCTCTTCGCGAAAGAACGTGCCAAACGAGCGCCCATCAATGCGGCGGACGATCTCGCCCAGCAAGAAGCCCTGGGTAATCGCGTGATAGGCCGAATCGCCACCAGGCTCGAGCCAGGGCGTCTGGCCAGCCAACTGAGTGACTATGGCATCCCAGTCGTAGAGGTCTTCGGCCCTGATGCTTGGATCAAATCCGGGAATTCCGGCACGGTGACTCATCACTTCAGCAACGGTGACGTTCTCCTTGCCGTTCTGTCCGAACTCGGGCCAGTACGTCCCCACCTTTTCGTGCACATCGACTTGACCACGATCGACCAACATCATGATCGCAATGAACGTCATAGTCTTCGTCGTCGAATAGACGTTGACCATCGTGTCCTCGGCCCACGGCGTTCCGTCTGGACCAGCGTCACCTGCCCAAATGTCAACGACTGGATTTCCCTGATGGGTCATGTAGAACGACGCCCCAAGTTCAAGATCCTTCTCGAAATTAGCCGCGAACGCTGCGCTGGCAGATTCCCATCCGGGGGAAACAGATCCGTGAATTTCAGTCATCAGGACTCCTTGATCGATTCTGCACCCTAGTTAACCCTTCGACTTGCCTACATATCAGGCGTCGATTGCTGACCAACTAGACGCATCGATCTACCGACGATGCGCGACGTTCACCACAAGTCATTGCAAACGCTTCGTAGGCCGAATCCAGCGGGGCGACGGAAAACAACTCGTCGCAAGCGTCAAAGACACCTTCGCCGCACGCGGCGTGGAGCGTGTCGTATCCGGGGTCGTCGCCGATGTTATTTGCGGCGAAGTCAAGCCCCTGGTCGGTGTCCTGGAGACCAGCACAGTTGCCAAAGCCCTCGGGCGGGACCCCACCGCAGGTGCGGCCGAAATCCGCATAGTCGGTATCGGGCGGAGCGAAGGAGTAAAGATCATCACAAGCATCGAAGACCCCTCGACCGCATGCGTCATGAAGTGCGTCGAGGCCACCATTGTCACCGTAGGTCTGGTTCGCCGCGACCGTCCCAGGGCCAGATGGTTCGTCGCACCCACCGAAGGTCTCAGCTTCGGTTCGGCCACAGGTACTTCCGAAGTTCTCATAGTCCGAGTTGACAGGGGCTGCAAAGTACAACTTGTCGCAAGTCGCTCGATCGCCTACGTCACAAGTCCTCCACAAGGCATCCAAAATCGGGTCGTCGCCCAAGGTCTCAATTACCTCGAACTGTGGGTTAAGTTCGCCTGCAATTGGATCATCTTCGTTGAACGCCTCGCACGTTCCCACTACCCCAACCCGGCCAGTCTCACCGCACGTTTGTGCCAAAGCTTCGTACTCGGATCCCGCCGGCGAGGCCAGGTAGAGCATGTCGCACGCCTGCATATCACGGGCCAAACAATCGTCGTAGAAACCGTCGAGCAGCTCGTCGCTGCCGTAGGTTCCGTCCCCCTGAGGGCTGGGGGTGGCCGGGTCCTGTTCATCTGGCTCCACAGAGCCTGTGTCGCTCGCCGTCGCTGCGGGTTCAGGAGTTTGCGTGGCCACGGACAAACCTGGGGCGCTGTCTGCAAACGATGGCCCCTCACCACCTCCGCAGGCAACCGCGGCAAAAGCCACGAGCACGGTAATTACCAAAATCCGACGCATGGCGATCACCTCGATTCGACTCTTCTGCGACAGCCATTGTCGCATCTCGTGCCTATCGAGGCTGGTCACGCGGAAAGAAGACGCTCGGCCCCTGGGCCATCCGGCCAAATAGTCCTCAGGACAGTCGTCACACTTGGCGGTGACCCTCCAGAACGCTGGATACCGTAAAACCGTCCTCAAAACTCAAATACCTTCGCACGGAGCTTGAACCTGATGCCCGATACCAACAAACCGCTCAATCCGAATCGATCTGCCCGCCGCTGGCAACTCGTCGCTGCCGCGGCAGCGCTCGCAGTAGTCGTAGCACTCGGAGCGTTCATGATCGCTCAAGACGACGACAACGAGACCATCGCAACCAATGTTGCGTCCCAATCTGACGATGGAGTAATCCCATCGGTTGGCACCGGCCTCGACGGCACGTACATCCTTGCCATCAACGCTCCGGACAATGCGCAGGTTCCAATTGTTGCCGGTAGTGAACCAACCCTCACCATTGACGGCGATCAATGGGGAGGCACAGCGGCATGCAACGGGTACGGCGGGAATGTCACCGTCGATAAAGACGCCAACATGACCGTTGGGGAGTTCAATTGGACCGAGATGGGCTGCGAGCCCGACCGCATGCAATCCGAGCAAGCCTTCCTCACCGCGATCATGTCGATGACCCAAATACAGGTCATAGGCGACAAGTTGATGCTGACCAGCGATACATCACAGCTGCTCATGCTGCGAGTTGGTAGTTCATCGCCCGATGAAAACGCTGAGATCATGGGCATCGACTGGCAACTCGACACCATCATCGAAGGTGAGACGGCCCGAACGTCACTCGATATCAAACAAAGCACCGTACGTTTCGAGACCGACGGCACCTTCCGCTCCACCGGCCCCTGTCTCGTTTTGACCGGCGACTTTGTTTTCAACGGTTTGGAGTTACAAGCCGGTTCGATGGCTGCCGATTACCCCGACGAGTGTGGCGGCCAACCCGGCCCTGACGATCAGGTGATCCTCCCCCACTTCGAAAGCAGCCGCGTCGACCTAGCCGACGGACGTCTAACGCTGACCGAAGGCACCAACAGCCTGATCTACGTGCAGGGCGATTAAACCGATCCGCCGGTGTTAGTCGGCGAGGATCACCAGGAGCAGGTCGCCACCGGCAGCTTTATCTACCGGAGCTACGGCTAGGCGTTGGATCTTGCCGCTGATTGGAGCTGAGATGATGCTTTCCATTTTCATGGCTTCGATCGACGCTACGGGATCGCCTGCTTCGACGACATCACCTGTGCCGACCTTGAGGCTGACAACACCATTGAATGGCGCGGCAATATGGCCGGGATTGGATGCATCGGCTCGCTCGGCTTCGACGTGGCCGCTATCGACGGCGTTGTCCCGAACCAAAACAGGGCGGATCTGACCGTTGAGACGGAACAGCACCGTGCGCATGCCCTTGACGTCGGGTTCGCCGATGGCTTCGATGCCAACCAGGATGCGCACACCCTTTTCGAGGTCGATGCTCGCGTCGTTCTCGCTGGGATCGATGCCATACCAGAACACGCCGGTGGGAAGTACCGAGACGTCGCCGTGGTCGACTTGGTGTTGTTCGAAGTCGGCCGCGGGCGTGGGAAAGAGCAGGCGATTGAGTGTGCGACGACGATGGGTGTCGAGCTGGCCGAGCTCGGTTTTGTCGAGCGGTGGTGGTGTCTGCTTGGGTCGACGACCCTCTAAGGCGCGGGTGCGGAACGGTTCGGGCCAACCACCCGGAGGTGTGCCAAGTTCGCCGTGTAGGAATCCAATAACGCTGTCGGGAAGATCGATCGAAGCCGGATCGGCTTCGAGTTGCTCAACGGTGACACCGCTGCCGAGAAGAGACAGCGCCAGGTCACCAACAACCTTGGAGCTTGGGGTCACCTTGATGAGATGCCCAAGCAGGGCATTGCAAGCGGCATAAAGATGTTCGACTTCTTCGAAGCGATCGCCTAAGCCCAGCGCTATAGCTTGCTGGCGCAAGTTGGACAACTGTCCGCCCGGAATCTCGTGACGGTAGACCGAACCGGTTGGCGAACGAAGCCCGGCTTCGAATGGCGCGTACAGGCGTCGGACGCTCTCCCAGTAGGGCTCGAGATCGGCCATGGCATCGAGTGAAAGCCCTGTGGCTCGTGGTGTGTGATTGGTGTTTGCCACGATCGCCGAAAGTGCGGGTTGGCTAGTCATGCCCGACAATGGTGCGGCCGCACCGTCGACAGCATCAACCCCAGCATCGATAGCGGCCAGGTAGGTGGCCAGCTGACCACCTGAAGTGTCGTGCGTGTGCAAATGGACGGGCGCATCGAAACGGTCCCGCAGTGCAGTTATCAAAGTCGTGGCCGCCGGAGCACGCAACAACCCGGCCATGTCCTTGACGCACAAGACGTGCGCCCCGGCGTCGACCAACTGATCGGCAATGCGGAGGTAATAGTCGAGCGTGTAGAGCTTCTCGTCGGGGTTGGACAGGTCGCCGGTGTAGCAAAGCGTGCCTTCCGCTACGCCACCAACGGAGCGTACGGCTTCGATGGCCGGACGCATTTGTTCAATCTCGTTGAGGGCATCGAACACACGAAAGATGTCGATTCCTGTGGAATGAGCTTCCTCGACAAAGGCCCCAACGACACTGTCGGGGTAAGCCGAGTAACCGAGGATGTTGCGGCCACGCAGCAACATCTGCAAACACAAATTGGGTGCCGCTGCGCGGATTTTTTCAAGGCGTTCCCACGGATCTTCGTGCAAGAATCGCATCGAGACGTCGTAGGTGGCGCCACCCCAACATTCGAGACTCAGAAGCTCGGGCAGCAGTCGAGCTGTGGCGTGAGCACCATGTTCAAGATCGATAGTGCGCACGCGAGTGGCCAAAATGGACTGATGGGCGTCGCGCAATGTGGTATCGGTAACGCGAACTCGATCACTCTCGCGCAACCAGGTTGCGAAACCGTCGGCGCCAAGCTGATCGAGTCGCTGTTTGGATCCCACCCCAGCGCTGGCGGGGATACCGGCGGGCAACTTGGTGGACGGTTCGACCAATGTGGGTGCGTCGCCATGGGGCCGGTTGACCGTTACCTCGCCGATGTAATTGAGCAGTCGCGAGGCGCGGTTGGTGCCCGTAGATGCCTGGAGCAATTCGGGGTGGCGGGCGATGAACGATGTGGTGACTCCGCCCCGAAGAAACTCTTCGTTACTGAGGACACCGCTCAGATAGGCAATATTGGTAGCCACGCCACGAATGCGAAATTCGGCCAAAGCACGACGGGCCCGAGCCGCCGCTTGCTCGAAGGTGCGACCACGACACGAAAGCTTGACAAGCAGCGAGTCGAAATATGGCGACACATCGGCACCCGCATAACCGGGGCCGCCATCGAGTCGAATTCCGGCGCCGCCCGGTGTGCGGTAGGCCACGATTCGACCGGTGTCGGGGCGGAAATCGTTGGCTGGATCTTCGGTAGTTATGCGGCACTGCACGGCAAAACCACGTTGCACAATCGTGTCCTGGGAGAGCCCAAGATCCGCCAGCGTTTCACCTCCAGCTATACGCAGCTGTGATTGCACAAGATCGACATCGGTGGTTTCTTCGGTGATGGTGTGTTCGACCTGGATCCGGGGGTTCATCTCAATGAACACATACCGCCCGCTGGCGTCGAGCAAGAACTCGACAGT
Source organism: uncultured Acidimicrobiia bacterium (assembly GCA_964196475.1). Classification (GTDB taxonomy): domain Bacteria; phylum Actinomycetota; class Acidimicrobiia; order Acidimicrobiales; family JAHEJN01; genus CAWKZT01. Next base: position 6,136 of record CAXMUI010000174.1, on the reverse strand, counting down.
GCCTGCATTGCGGTAGTTGATTGCCTTGGCGAACTTGACCGCATCGGCGCACATGGCGTTACGAATGGCCGGGTCGAGGTCGGGGGCAGGCGCGATCTCGATCACCTTTTGATGGCGGCGCTGCACTGAGCAATCGCGTTCGTACAGGTGCACTACTTCGCCGGTCGCATCGCCCAAGACTTGGACTTCGATGTGGCGGGGTTCGATAACTGCTTCTTCGAGGAACATGGTGGCATCCCCGAAGGCCGACTCAGCTTCGCGAATAGCTTCCTCTATGGCATCGTCAAAATCGTCGGGTGTGCTGATGAGTCGCAGACCACGTCCGCCGCCACCCGCCGCCGCCTTGGCAAAAATGGGAAACCCCATTGTGGCCGCAATGGCCTTAGCGTCCTCCACGGAGGTAATCGCGGCGGACTGCTGCAGGACCGGCATCCCTGCTTTGGCCGCGGTTTGCTGGGCCCGCATCTTGTTACCAGCCATAGTGAGGGCGTGGGCATCGGGCCCGACGAAGGTGATACCGGCCTTTTCGCAAGCTTCTGCCAAATCCGGATTTTCGGACATGAACCCGTAACCGGGATAAATCGAGTCGGCCCCGGCGGCGACGGCAGTGTCGACCATTAGCTGAGGATCGAGATAGGCCTTCAACGGGCTACCGGGATCACCTATTTCGTAGGATTCGTCGGCTTTCTGGCGATGTAATGACCGCCGATCCTCGTGGGTATAGACCGCGACGGTCTCGATTCCCAGTTCGGTTGCGGCACGGAACGCACGAATCGCGATCTCGCCTCGATTTGCTACAAGAAGTTTCTTCAAAGCCACGGTCCCACTATGGCCGAAACCCTGACCCAGTGCGCCACGAAATCAGATCAATTCGTCATATGTTTGGCATTGTTGCACCAACTACCAGCGGCGCAGCACGCTCTAATTACCTTGTTGCTCAAGTCCGGTGATGAAGCGCCGCATGAGGTCGACTAGCTGTGTCTGTTCAGCCTTGCTGAGCACACCCACAATCCGCCGTTCGTTTTCGGCGTGAGCTTGTAGCGCTGCGCTGACCATCTTCTTGCCCTTCGCCGTGAGGCCAGCCCTCACAATGCGTCCATCGGTAGGATCTTTCGATCGTTTGAGGAGTCCCCGTTTCTCTAGACGATCGAGTCGGTTCGTCATCGAGCCGGAGGTGACCATCATGGAGTCGAGCAGTTGGCCTGCGGTGAGGCGATAGGGCGAGCCGTTACGGAGCAGCGTGGCGAGGACGTCGAATTCCCACAACTCGAGTTCGTGTTGAGCGAATACTTCGCTGAGCTGTGGGGAAATCGTGTTTTTCAGGCGGGAGATTCGACCAATAATTGCCATGCCAGACACGTCGACATCAGGACATTCTGTTGCCCATTGCTCAATGACTTGGTCTACTGCATCGGGTGGCATGATCTGACTTTAGCAACAAATATCTCTACATCGAGATAAATCGCGATACCATTTCTCTTGATATGAAGATAAGTTTCACCTCTCCCACTGCCGTGGTGCTAACGACCGCACTCACCCCCATGGCTTGGGGAACCACGTACTACGTCACCAGCGAAATGCTTCCCGCCGACCGGCCGCTACTCGCCGGACTTCTACGAGCGCTACCTGCTGGAATCGCTCTGGCCGCGATCACTCGGCAACGCCCTCATGGCCGCTGGTGGCTCAAGGCCACCATTTTGGGGATCCTAAACATCGGCGGATTCTTTGCCCTGCTGTTCTACACAGCGTTTGCTCTACCCGGCGGTGTCGCTGCCACTCTTGGGGCCATACAACCCCTACTCGCTGCGGGACTCGCTGCGGCGCTGCTCAACGAAACCCTTCGCCGCACTACCGTGATTGCGGGCTTACTCGGTATGGCTGGTGTGGCACTCCTGGTGCTGCGCGCCGATGCCGAATTAGACACCCTTGGTGTAGCCGCTGGCCTTGCGGGAGCGGCAGCCATGGCTGGCGGGGTCGTACTCACCAAATATTGGGGACGGCCGGTGCCGCTGCTGGCGTTCACCTCCTGGCAACTCATCGCGGGCGGCTTGTTCTTGGCTCCACTCATGTTTCTGATCGAAGGCATGCCCCCGTCGTTCACGAGCACCAACATTGCTGGGTTTGTCTGGCTCGGCACGTTCGGTACCGCTTTCGCCTACAGCAACTGGTTCCGTGGCATTCAACTGTTACCAATTGCCCAAGTCAGCATCCTGGGCCTACTAAGCCCCGTGGTAGCCGCCATCGTAGGATGGGCGGCCCTCGACCAAAGCCTGTCGGCTGGACAACTAGGCGGAATGGTCCTGATCCTCATCGCGGTTTGGCTCGGGCAGCAACATCGCTCCAGTCCCGCCGCATCGTTTCCGGAACAATCAACACCTAGCTGACCGCTAATGGCCGGTCGCGCCCAGAACCAAGTTTGCCCGTCTCGATCGCCCTCTGCCAGAATGCATAATAGTGCTGCTGCTTTGGCAGATCGTCACGTATTGGGGCATCTCAATGATTACGCAAACCGCCGCTTCATCTGCGGTCACCACAACGACTGACTACGACGTCGTGGTCGTTGGCGCGGGGTTCGCGGGTCTGTACCTACTTCATAAATTACGAGCGCTAGGTCTGTCGACTCACGCGTACGACGCGGCCGACGATGTGGGCGGAACCTGGTACTGGAACCGTTACCCCGGGGCCCGCTGCGACATCACATCAGTCGACTATGCCTATAGCTTCGACGCCGACCTCGAAGCCGACTGGCAATGGTCCGAAAAATATGCCACGCAGCCCGAAATTCTGGCCTACCTCGGCCATGTTGCTGACCGGTTCGACCTGCGGCGCGACATCACGTTCTCCACCCGAGTCGATGGTGCCAAGTGGGACGAAGATGCGGGCATCTGGAACATCACCGTCGTAGGTGGCGAGACCGTCACGGCGCGTTTCTATGTAATGGCAACAGGGTGCCTATCGCTGCCCAAGAGCCCCGACGTCCCGGGCATTGAAAGTTTTTCTGGCCCTATTTACACCACAGGAACCTGGCCCCACGAAGGCGTCGACTTCACGGGCAAGCGAGTAGCCGTCATCGGCACCGGATCATCGGGAATCCAAACGATTCCGCTGATCGCCGAGCAGGCCAAATCCGTTACCGTCTTTCAGCGCACGCCGAATTTCTCCTTTCCCGCACATAACGGCCCGTTCCCAACAGAGCGCGCTGCTGATATGACCGCAGACCGTGATGCGTACCACCAAGCCGCAAAAGAATCCGGCGCAGGCGTGCCCCTCGAAGTTACCGAACGAAAGACGCTGGACGTCACGGAGGAAGAACGCAACACACGATTCGAAGACGTCTGGGCCGCCGGCGATCTGATTCGCATCGCGACCGTCTACGCGGACACCCTATTCAACCCTGATGCCAACAAGATTTTCGCGGATTTTGTTCGCAACAAAATCCGCTCAATAGTCGACGATCCCGTAACCGCCGAAGTGCTATGCCCCATCACCTACCCCATAGCGTCCAAGCGGGTCTGCCTCGACACAAATTATTACCAAACATTCAATCTGGACCACGTGGATCTGATTGATCTACACAACACTCCAATCCTCACCGTCACGGCATTAGGTATCAACACCGCCAACACTTCGGCTGAGTTCGACGCCATCGTGCTCGCAACCGGCTTCGACGCAATGACCGGATCGCTCGTCGCCGTCGACATCGAAGGTCGAGACGGACATACCCTCAAACAGAAGTGGGCCGATGGCGTTCGGACCTACCTGGGGTTAACTACCGTCGGTTTTCCTAATCTCTTCACCGTGACCGGACCCGGTAGCCCGTCAGTGCTGTCCAACATGGTTGTTTCCATCGAGCAGCATGTCGAATGGATCTGCGACACCATCACCCATATGGATGCCAACGGATTGCGCACCATTGAGCCCACTGCAGCCGCCGAAGAAGGGTGGAGTAACCACGTCAACGATTACGCCAACATCACCTTGCTCCCCATCGCCAAGTCCTGGTTCAACGGTTCGAACGTGCCCGGGAAGAACCATCAATATCTGCCCTATGTTGGCGGCGTCGGCGGCTACCGCACCATCTGCAACGAAATTGTGGCCCGCGACTATCTGGGCTTTGTATTCAACGGCGACCAATGCAACGACGGGGTAATTCGTCGTCTCCAGCCCGACGTAAATATCATGCTTGAGTTCATTGCCACTCTCGGTCTCCCTCCGTTCGAGACCTTGGACGTCGATGAGGCCCGCGCCCTCTCCGCGGCAATCGGCGACGAAGCTCCTCCTGGCCCCGAGGTTGGAGAAGTCGTCGACGGCACCCTGCCCGGAGCAGTTGATGCCCTTGACTATCGCCTGTACCGGCCCGACACCCCAGGCCCGCACCCCATCGTGGCCTACTTCCATGGTGGTGGTTGGGTGTTTGGCTCGGCCACGTCCGACGACTCCTTCTGTCGTGACCTTTGTGATCGCTCTGGCGTCATCATCGTGTCGGTCAACTATCGCCACGGTCCAGAGGATCGCTTCCCCGCCGCGATCGATGATGGCTTCGCCGCCGCCCAATGGTTAGCCGAAAACGCCGAAAACCTCGGCGGCATCGCCGGACACCTTGCCGTGGCCGGTTGGAGTGCAGGTGCCAACGTGGCCGCCGTCGTGTGCCAGCTCGCCAAAGATGCCGGTGGCCCGATGCTCGCTGGCCAATGTTTACTCACGCCCGTCGTCGACGGTGGGTTCGATTGGCCGTCATACGAAGAGAACGCCGAAGGTTATGTACTCACTCGTCCCTTGATGGAATGGTTCTTAAACCACTACGTCGATGAAGCCGACCGGACCTCTCCCAAATTGGCTCCACTGCGTGCCACCGATCTCTCTGGACTTCCGCCCGCCATGGTTGTCACCTGCGAGTTCGACCCGCTACGCGATCAGGGCGATGCGTACGCCAAAGCGCTGGCCGGCGCAGGCGTGCCCACGGCCCATGTGCAAGCACACGGTCAAATCCACATTTCCGTGCCCGCGGTCGGACAAATTATGTCGAGCATCTGGGTGCGAGAAAAGATGGGCAATGCGCTACGCGGGTTCTTCGCCTAACCCGCCATGACCGAACCCACCGATATTCCCGCACAACGACCTCGCTTCCACATGGCATTTCCTGTCGATGACCTTGAGGCCGCCCGTATGTTCTACGGCGAAGTGCTGGGCTGCCCCGAAGGTCGCTCATCTGATTCGTGGATCGACTTCGATCTGTACGGCCATCAGATAGTTGCTCACTACGTCGGCACACGGTCAAAAAGTGTGCACAATCCCGTTGATGGCGATCAGGTGCCGGTACCGCACTTCGGGCTTCTCCTTCGCCCACTCGATTGGCAAACCCTCGCCGACCGCATGAAAGCGGCCAAGGTCCAGTTCGTTATTGAGCCGCACACCCGGTTCGTGGGTGAGGCGGGAGAACAATCAACAATGTTTGTGTACGACCCCGCAGGCAACGCCCTCGAGTTCAAAGCGTTCGCCGATGAAGGCCAAATCTTTACCACAACCTAAGGTCGGCCTCTTTGGTGGGTAGGGTCCCATTCGAGTTCCCCTACGACGAGGACGCCATGAGCGACAACAGTCTCACTACTTTCGAAACTTGGCGCGATCGAGAAGCCACTGCCGAGGCAATGATCCCGATGATCGGCCGGTTATACCGTGACCGCGATGTCATCACCTACATTTTTGGCGTCAAGGTCGTACGTGAATCCGCAGTTGGCATCATGCGAGCGCATCGACGGGCCCGTCTCCTCATCGGTCACGAATTGTCCGTTTTCGAGAGTTACCCCATTCTCGAAGCCATGCGCCACATGGATCTCGACGCCGCCAAGGTCGACATCGGCAAACTTGCTGTGCAATATGCCCAGGAAGGCAATGGTCGGTCCGTCGACGAATTTCTGCAAGAACGACTCGCCCGGGTTCTCACCGGTATCGGCCAACTCCTCGATGAACCTACTGATGTGGTCCTGTACGGGTTTGGCCGCATCGGACGCTTAGTCGCTCGCATCTTGATCGACCGCGCTGGGGGCGGATCGAAACTACGTTTACGAGCCATCGTGTTGCGGCCTAGCAAGAACGAGGACATCCACAAGCGGGCCAGCTTGCTACGTCGCGATTC